>CADBOM010000091.1 GCA_902796325.1 uncultured Coriobacteriaceae bacterium | reverse complement strand
GTTCTCGAAGCACTTGCGCTGCTGCTGGTTGAGGTAGTAGTCGAGGTTGTGCTTGAAGTCGACGTTGCGCTCGCAGCGGATCGTGCCGCCCAGCTCGTTGCCCTTCTCGCACAGGATTACCTCGTGGCCCCTGTCGGCTGCGTCGAGAGCGGCCTCCATGCCGGCGACGCCTCCGCCGACGACCAGGACCTTCTTCTTGGTCTTGACCTCGGGCATGGCGTAGTAGGCCTCGATCTCGCGGCCGGACCTTGGGTTGATTGCGCAGTAGGGCTCGCCGTGGGTGAGCTCGGAAGAGAAGCAGCTGAGGCAGCGCAGGCAGCGCCTTGCGTCCATCTCGCGTCCGCTGCGAATCTCGTTGGGGAAGTCGGGGTCGCAGATGAACTCGCGGCCCATCTCAACAACGTCTGCCTTGCCGGAAGCGATGATATCCTCCATGAGCTCTGGGTTGGAGAGAGCTCCAATGGTTGCAACCTTTGCCTCCACGTGCTTCTTGATCTCGGCGGCAAACTTAACGTTGCAGCCGTCCTCGCGGAACATCGAGGGGTGGGTGATGGTGAACACCTCGTCAACCTCGTGGTTTCCAGCGGAGACGTGGATGAGGTCGGCATGTCCGTCGATCGCCATGGCGTTTGCGATTCCGGTATCCAAATCGAATCCGCCGTCATAGCACTCAGATCCGCTCATCCTCACCTCTACGGGGAATCCGCGGCCAAGCCTCTTGTGAATTCCGTCGATGATGGCGTTGAGCATGCGGCAGCGGTTCTCTGCGTCCGGTCCGCCCCACTCGTCGGTGCGGGTGTTGGTGATGGGCGACAAGAACTGGTGAAGCAGCCATCCGTGGCCTGCGTGAATGAGGATTGCGCCGAATCCAACGCTTGCTCCAAGCGCTGCGGCGTCGATGAACTTGTTGATGGTATCCTCGATCATCTCGGGGGTCATGGCCTCAACCACACGGTCGTTCTGCTGAACCTCAACCGGGCCATATGCGGGGCCGAAGGACTTGCCGCCGAAAGCACCAAGTGCCCTGTTCGCGAACATTCCGCAGTGCTGCAGCTCCATGGTTGCAACTGCGCCGTGATCGGTGATTGCGTGGGCAATCCTACCGAGGTCGGTGTTTACTCCTGGAACATCCACTCTGAACTGTCCCGGTCCGCCAGCTCCGATCTTGCTGTCCACGATGCACTCGCAAGACGAAACGCTTGCAGCTCCACCCATTGCCTTGCGGCCATAGTAGTAGGCTGCACCCTCGTTCATGCGACCGTCACCCTTGGTGTTGAGGTATCCGGTTGGGGATGCGAAGATCCTGTTGCGGTAGATCCTGTTGCCGATCTTGATCGGCTCGAACAGATGGGGGTACTTCAATTCGCTCATTGCTCTCCTCCGATGTTTGGATAAGTACCGAATTGCTTTACCTGCTTGGATTTCCAGGCAGGTTTACATCCTGACGACTTCGCCGAACGATTGTTCCCAAAAACCATCCGGCTTTGCTGCCTACAACTTTTTCGGTTGTAAACGCTCAAAAGTATAGAGTTCAAAGGCCCAATATTCGAACATCCCGGGGTTTTGTGGATAAGAAAACTTACTTTATTTAAAATTCGCAGATTTTTTTGGATAAGGAAGGGCAGGAAAGCCAATATTCCAGTGGCATTTCACCCCCGGCAGCAAGTTGCAGCATGTTTTGCTCACGGTTATACCGTGGATCTGCGTTAGCTATATGTGTCCCTGCGTTAGCTATATATTAGTGCCGGCATATTGGAGTCAATGAATCATAGTGCGATTTACCCAGTTGTAACTGTATTGGATTATATATTTGATAGCTCGCTGGAAAATTGCACTTAGTGGGTTCGGATAACGGAAATCGCACATATAATTAGTTAACAAAATCGCAAAAGATTACCGAGACGGTCAGAGGTCGCATGGCTTTCGAAGAATACGTTTACGAGGGAACACAACGTTTGAGGCGTGGTTATACCACTGGCACGTGTGCCGCCCTCGCTGCCAAGGCGGCAACGATGATGCTGCTCACTGGCAAAGCTCCAGATGAGGTATCTCTCACTACTCCCGCTGGAATCGAAGTTAGGGTCAACCCCCAGATGGTCGAATCTGGTGAGGGTTGGACATCTTGCGCGGTTGTGAAAGATGCTGGGGACGACTTCGACGTTACCGATAAGTGCCTGGTTAAATGCACGGTGTCGTTTGGCGAAGATGGCCAGAACGGCGTCAATATAGATGGCGGTCGAGGTGTTGGAAGAGTAACCCAGCCTGGCCTAGACCAGCCAGTTGGTAATGCAGCCATAAACTCTGGTCCACGCAAGATGATAAATGCCGAGGTTTGCGGTGTGCTCGACGAGCTTGATTGTAACCGTGGGATATCGGTTTTGGTGGAGGTTCCAAACGGCGAGAAAATTGCCAAGAAGACCTTCAACTCGCAGCTGGGTGTCATCGGAGGCATCTCGATTCTTGGCACGTCCGGAATAGTGGAACCGCAAAGTCTCCGTGCTCTAATGGATTCTCTAGACGTGGAAGTGAAAGCTCGCGCAGCTACCGGATCTGAACGTTTGATCGTCACCCCTGGAAACTATGGCGAGAACTTCCTGTCCACCTATGGGCTTCCCGACAACATTCCGGTGGTAAAGTGCGCTAATTTTATCGGGCATACGCTAGATTGCGCATCGGTTAACGGGTTCAAGCAAATACTTCTGGTTGGTCACATTGGCAAGCTGGTGAAGGTGGCAGGCGCCATCATGGACACCCATTCGAAGATAGCCGATTGCAGGCGAGAGATTTTCGCTGCTCATGCCGCATATCTTGGCGCTAGCCGCGAGGTCATAGCCCAGATCTTCGATGCTGCCACTACCGATGCTTGCCTGGATATCTTGAAAGAGGTCGGCTTGGACAAGCAGGTTATGGATAGGATCTCCAACGCCATTCAATGGCAGCTCGATCACAGGGCAGCTGGAGAGTACGAGGTTGGCGCCGTGGTTTTCTCCAACAAACGCGGACAGCTAGCCGTAACAAGCGGTGCCAGAAAACTGATAGACGAGTGGGGAAAGGTGGAGCAGTAGATGGGCTCTTGCAACAACGACGGCATCGGACTCGGCTGCAGCAGTAACGGCAATGATGTTGGCCGCAGCGGCATCGACAGCGGCAAGGGCACTCTTTTCGGGGTGTCCGTGGGCCCGGGCGACCCAGAGCTCATGACTCTCAAGGCAAAGAGGATAATCGAGCAATGCCCATGCATCGCCGCTCCGGTTACGAAGTCGGGTAACTCGCTTGCCCTCTCCATTGCCAAAGGTGCAGTAAACATGGATGGCAAGACCATCATCGAGCTCAAGTTTCCAATGAGCACTGATCCGCAGGTTCTGGCCGAAAACAGGCAGCAGCAAGCACGGCAGATAGCTTCTCAGCTCGAGCTTGGCAACGACGTTGCGATGCTGAACCTTGGCGACATCTCGGTTTTCTCCACCTTCGGCTACATGAGGGAGCTATTGGGAGAGGCCTATAGCGTGCAGGCCGTTGCCGGAGTTACGAGCTTCTGCGCTTCTGCCGCAAGGCTTGGCATCTCGCTTACCGAGCCCGATCAGCCCCTGCACATCATCCCCGCTGGTGAGATGGATATCGATGCTGCGCTCGAGCTCGACGGATGCAAGGTGCTCATGAAGAGCGGCTCCCATCTAAAGGACACGATTGGCAAGATCAAGGCCCATGGGTTGGAGCAGCAAAGCCATCTGGTTCAAAATTGCGGCCTCGAAAACGAGGCTGTGTTCTACAACATCGACGATGCGAACATAGGAGACTCGTACTTCACAACGATCATTGTTTCTTAGGAAATCTGGCAGTTTGGTAAATGCCATTTGGCGAGCTTGCTTGACAGACGAGCTTGCTCGGCAAGCGTGTTTGACGGGCACGCTTGCTTGACGGACTGACTTATAACGATGCCGATTTTTAACATGTAGGGTTTCGGACAAATGCTTTAACGAATGATTTTCAAGACGACTTATTGGAAGGTGAGCGAAGATGATCCACTTTGTAGGCGCTGGCAGCGGAGCACCCGACCTGATTACGGTTAGGGGAGCAAAGCTCATGGAAGAAGCCGACGTAATAATCTATGCCGGCAGCTTGGTGAATCCGCAGCTGCTCGACTTGGCCAAAGAGGGCGCCGACATTCATGACAGCGCCAAGATGACGCTTGAGCAGGTGCTGGATGTTATGAAGGCGGCGGAATCGAAGGGGCTCACCACCGTGAGGCTCCATACCGGAGACCCGTGCCTTTATGGGGCGATTCGCGAGCAGATGGACAAGCTGGACGAGCTGGGCATTTCCTACGATTACACGCCTGGCGTCTCGAGCTTCTGCGGTGCGGCGTCGGCTCTCAACGCCGAGTACACGCTCCCCAATGTCTCGCAAAGCGTGATCATCACCCGCATGGAGGGCAGGACCCCGGTCCCGGATGGCGAGAAGATGAGGCTCATGGCCAGTCATGGATGCTCGATGGTGATTTTCCTGTCCACCGGGCTTTTGGAGCAGCTGCAGGATGAGCTGATCGCCGGAGGAGCCTATACGAAGGACACACCAGCGGCAATCGTCTACAAGGCAACCTGGCCAGACCAGAAGGTCATGCATTGCACGGTTGGCACACTTGCCAAAACCGCGGCGGAAAACGGAGTGACCCGCACGGCGCTCGTGTGCGTGGGCGGATTCCTGGGAGATGCATACGACCGTTCCAAGCTTTATGACCCAACGTTTACAACCGGTTATCGCGAGGCAACGAAATGAAAATCGCTCTGATCGCATTCACGCAGCGTGGGTTCGACTTAGCTCGCGATCTTGCAAGAGGGTTCGCGGCTGAGGGAGACCAGGCCGATTGCTCCAAGGGGTTTGGAGAAGGCAAGACAGACCACAACACCTGGGCAGCCCATAACTTCGGGTGCTGCGATGCCCTGGTGTTTGTTGGGGCTACCGGAATAGCGGTTAGGACCATCGCGCCGCTATTGGTGTCGAAGGCATCGGACCCAGCGGTTATTGCGATAGATGAGCGCGCCACCTTTGCAATTCCCCTCGTTTCCGGCCATATTGGTGGGGCAAATAAACTTGCGAGGAGAATTTCCGCGATGTGTGGCGCCACTCCCGTGATTACGACTGCAACGGATGTGTCCGGAGTGTTCGCAATAGACACCTGGGCCACGGAGCATGGCCTCATGGTGGCAAATCCCGGTAGGATCAAAAACGTTTCCGGAGCATTGCTGCGTGGCCAGACCATCACGGTTGGAAGCGAATTTCCAATATTGGGCGCACCTCCAAAGGGAGTGAAGGTCGTGGAGCTTGGCGAGAGCGAGCCCGAGCCAGATGTGCTGGTTGGCATTCATCTGAATGCAAGCTCGCTTAGGCTCGTGCCCAGATGTGCGATTTTGGGCATTGGGTGCAGGAAGGGAACCCCGTATAGCAAGGTGGAGCATGCAGCGGACGAATTCCTGTTTGGGAACCATGTGGACCTAAGCGCGGTTACAACCGTTGCGAGCATCGACCTTAAGGCCGATGAACCTGGAATCCTGGAGTTCGCTAAAGCCAACGACCTAACGTTCAAGACCTTCAGCAGTCAGCAGCTTAACGAGGTGAGTGGGGAGTTCAAGCCGTCGCCTTTCGTAAGCAGCGTTACTGGAACGGATAATGTGTGCGAAAGATCGGTTGTGGCAGCAGGCGGAAACGTCGTGGTGAAGAAGACGATAGTAGAGGGGCTCACGTTTGCTCTAGCGGTGAAGCCCATGAGTTTAACCTGGCAGTAGGCGGCAGCGCTAACGGGCAACAGTCCGAGCGATTGGCAGCCCCTATAGGCAACAAGGCAACGAGGGAGTTTGCATGAAAAAGATTATGGTCGTGGGTTTGGGACCTGGCGACAAAGAGCACATGACCGTACAGGCTGTAGAAGCTCTGAAGGAAGCGGAGCTCATATGCGGGTATTCCGTGTACATCGATATGGCCAAGGCCGTGGTGCCGGATACCCCAACTTTCATGACTCCGATGACCAAGGAGATCGACCGGTGCAGGGCAGCCCTCGATGCCGCTTCCAAGGGCACCACGGTTGCGATGGTTTGCAGTGGAGATGCCGGCGTTTACGGAATGGCTGGACTCATAATCGAGCTTGCCGACGAGTTTCCCCCGGTAGAGATAGAGGTTGTTAGCGGTGTTACGGCGGCTCTTTCCGGAGCGTCCGTGCTGGGTGCACCTCTCGTGCACGACTTCTGCACCATCTCGCTTTCCGACCTATTGACTCCGTGGGAGAAGATAGAGAAGCGATTGGATGCGGCGGCTTCGGCCGATTTTTGCATCGCTATATACAATCCCATGAGCAAGAAAAGGCACGATTACCTGCAGAAAGCCTGCGATATCATGATGCGCTACAAGTCTCCCGACACGGTGTGCGGAGTTGTTCGCAACATTGGGCGAGAGGGCGAGCAGAAGTGGATTGGAACGCTGCAGCAGCTTAGGGATTACGAGGGTGACATGTTCTGCACCGCCTTCGTTGGAAACGAGCAGACTACCGTGAAGAACGGACTAATGGTGACCCCCAGGGGATACCAGGGCAAAAGCGAGTGGAACGAGCGATGACGACGAGCAGCGCCAATCATGCGTCGAGTAGCGCAAATCATGCGACTAACAGCGCAGGTCCCGCGGTCAGGGTTCTGCTGTTTGGCGGAACAAGCGAGGGCAACGAGCTTGCCTGCAAGCTGGCCGACAAAGGGGTAGAAGTTTGCGTGAGCGTTGCAACCGACGCGGGCGTTAAGTCTGTCGAGCCTCTCATGATCGGCAGGGAATTAATGTCCGTACGGTGCGGCAAGATGTCAACAGAAGATATGTGCAGTCTCATGCGCGAGTTCGACGTTGTGGTAGATGCCACGCACCCATATGCGGTGAACATCAGCCAGCACGTGGCTCAGTGCGGCCAGATCACGGGAATGCCGGTGCTGCGCGTGGTAAGACCTCGCGGAGATGTCGAGGGGTGTGTTCTCGCAAGCTCCGTTAGCGATGCCGTGAGCAAGATCGAGGGCACGGGCAACGTGCTGTCAACGACTGGCAGCAAGGAAGTCTCGTGCTATACGGCTCTCGATGGTTACAAGAGCAGGCTCTACGCGCGGGTGCTGGACGTGCAGTCTTCGGTTGACGCTTGCAGGCAGATTGGGCTGGACAACAGCCACATCCTCACAAAACGCGGGCCATTCTCGGTGGAGGACAACCTTGCCGATATAGATGCCAACCACATCGAGACGCTGGTTACGAAGGACGGCGGCAATGCGGGAGGGTATCCGCAGAAGCTCCAGGCGGCTCGCATGCGCGGCATTCGCGTGATAGTGGTTGTGCGTCCGATAGAAGAGAACGGGTTGAGCGTAAACGAGGCGTTGGAGAAGATTATGGAGAGGAGCTTTCGATGACGACCAAGGTAGCAGTGGTGGGCATAGGCATGGGAAGCTCTGGCATGTTCACGCTTGCAGCTAGAGACGCAATCGCGAATTCCGACGTTCTGATTGGTGCCAGGAGAATCGTTCAGAGCGCTTGCGACCTCATTGGGTCTGGCGTCGATGGTGCCGAGAAGGCACCGCAATGCATCGAGGCCATATCTCCCAAAGCAGTGGTGCAGGCTATCGAAGAGTGTGCTGGCCAAGCTTCGGGCAATGTACGCGCCTGCGTGCTGTGCTCCGGAGATACCGGGTTCTTCAGCTTGGCGAAGTCGATGCTCAAGGTGTTTGAAGAGATGGATCCTGCACCCCAGGTCGAATGCATACCTGGAATCACGACTGTGCAATATCTAGCGGCCAAAATTGGAAGGCCATGGCAATCCTGCAAGCTCGCAAGCGCTCATGG
This sequence comes from uncultured Coriobacteriaceae bacterium, assembly GCA_902796325.1. Lineage (GTDB taxonomy): Bacteria > Actinomycetota > Coriobacteriia > Coriobacteriales > CADBOM01 > CADBOM01. The sequence goes on along the minus strand of CADBOM010000091.1, from coordinate 9,089 downwards.
GCGCAAGCTAAACGTTGTTGGCCAGGTTCTTCTCAACAACGATCTTTTCCTTCTCACCGGTGGTGACGAGACACCCATGACTATAATCTCCAAGCTCTGTGATGCCGGGCTTTCCGAGGTCGATGTTGTCGTGGGCTCCAGCCTCTCGTATCCAAACGAGCAAATTGTGTCGGGTACTGCAGGTGAGCTATTGGGTAGACAGTTCGAATCTCTTTCGGCCATGTGGATAAGCCACGACGATCTTGCCGATCGGAAAACCCTTGGATATGCAGGGTTTTCTGGCATCCCTGATGAGCTGTTCATCAGGGGCAAGGTTCCCATGACTAAGTCGGAGGTCCGCGCGGTTGTCACGTCGTCCATACGTCCTCACGACGACGAGGTAATTTACGACGTTGGTGCTGGCACCGGCTCTGTAACGGTGGAGCTGGCATGTCTTAATCCGCTAGCTCATGTGATAGCCATAGAATCGAACCCCGAGGGGTGCGAGCTAATTGAGAAGAACCGCAGGGAGTTCGGGGCTTACAACGTGGAGGTTGTAAGCGGCAGGGCCCCTGAGGCATTGGAGGGTTTGCCAGCACCGGATGCCGTGTTCATTGGAGGCAGCACCGGCGGGTTCGAGCCCATCTTGGATGCTGTTCTCAGCGCCAATCCCAGCGCCCGGATTGTGGCTACGGCGGTTACTCTCGAGACTATCTCGCTTGCAACGGAGGTTTTGGGAAGGTTCGTGTCCGAGGGACGCCTTAGCGAATACTCCGCAGTTCAGGTTTGCATAACCCGCACGAGGCAGGCTGGCAGGTATCATCTCATGAACCCCGAGAGCCCCATCTTCGTTTTCAGGGCAACAGGCGTCGGTGCGGGCGAGCCAGAATGCGCTTCCGCCGATGGAGACGGGGCCGAAGGCAAAGCCGAGGGCAAAGGTGATGCCAAATGAGCACTGCAATCATGCCAAGGGTCATGATATCGGCCACGGCCAGTAACTGCGGCAAAACCACCATAGTGTCTGGATTGCTCAGATGCCTGAAGCGTCGTGGCGTGGATGTTATCTCGTACAAATGCGGGCCAGACTACATAGACCCCATGTTCCACAGATCGGTCATAGGAAATCCAAGCCGCAACCTGGATCTTTACTTCTCCACCGAGCCGCAGATAAAAACCTTGCTGGCAGAGAGCTCCACGGGCAAGCAGCTTGCCCTGATGGAAGGCGCGATGGGCTTCTATGATGGCATTGGCAATGATTGCAGCACCCAGGCTTCGGCATATCACGTGGCGCATGCCACCGATACCCCGGTTATCCTCATCGTGGATGGCAGGGGAGTGTCGCTCACGATTGCCGCGGTTATCAAGGGAATGATGGAGTTTCGCGAGGGTAACAACATCAAGGGGGTCATCATCAACAGGTGCTCCAAGATGATGTGCTCGTTCCTCGGGCCCATGATCGAGCGCGAGTGTGGCGTGAAGGTGGTTGGCCATGTGGTAACGGACCCGGAATTCACGCTTGAGAGCAGGCATTTGGGATTGGTCACCGCCGGAGAGGTGGAAGGTCTTCAGGAGAAGATCGACCATATAGCCGATAGCCTTGAGCAGTCGATAGATTTCGATGCTCTCATGCAAATCGCAGAATCTGCCAAGCCAATCGAGTACGAACCTTCCGAGGTAAACCCCGTCGTAGATGTCTCGGACGGCAAGCAGCCCGTGATAGCCGTTGCAAACGACGACGCGTTTTGCTTCTACTACGAGGAGAGCTTGGAAACTCTCAGGCGTTTGGGAGCGAGAATCGTGGAATTCTCGCCAATATCCGACGAGGCCATTCCCGAGGAGGCAGATGCCTGCTATTTCGGAGGCGGGTATCCGGAGCTTCACCTTGAGGAGCTTTCCAGCAACAAGACCATGATCGATTCCGTGGTCAAAGCTCACGAAGCCGGAATGCCCATATTCGCAGAATGCGGTGGATTCCTGTACCTCAAGCAGAGCATGGAAGATCCGGATGGCAAGAGCTGGCCGATGACGGGGATACTTCCGGGCAACGCATGGTACACGGGCAAGCTCATGAGGTTCGGGTATGTGGAGCTGGAGGCGCGCGAATCCGGCATGGGCTTCGAGGTTGGCAACAAGGTGCGCGCCCATGAGTTCCACTACTACGACAGCGAGTTCAACGGGCAGGCCATGCATGCGCAAAAGCCGCTTTCGAAAAGGTCGTGGGATTGCTGCATAGCGGAACCCAATCTTTTCGCGGGATTCCCGCACTTGTACCTGCCTTCGTGCATGGAGTTTGCATCCAGGTTTGTGGAAGCTGCAGGAAAATTCCATCTCGAGAGGAGATGTAGATGACGATAGACCAAAATATGCTAGAGGCTGGTGCCTGTTCGATCGAAGACGATAACGAGATTCAGAATGAGCCAAAGCTTGCGGATGCTGCTCAAAGGGAAGTTCCGCAGCATGAGTCTTCCGCGCCCGTGCTCCAGCATGGTGGCGATGTCACTGGTTTCATAGACGAATACGGTGTGGAGCCGCTGGATTTCTCAGCCAATATCTCGCCGCTTGGGCTTCCGGACAAGGTTCGCCAGGCAATCATAGACTCACTCGACAAGGCCGAACAGTACCCCGATCCTCTGTGCCGTCATCTGGTGAAGGCCATCTCGGGATATCAGAATGTTGACGAGAAGTTCATCATCTGCGGAAACGGCAGCGCAGACCTCATCTTCAGGATGGCGCAGGCTCTCAGGCCCAAACGCGCGCTGGTGTGCGCTCCCACGTTTTCGGAGTACGCCGATGCCATGCAGACCGTTGGATGCGAAGTTGAGCAGCACATCCTGCAGGCTCAAAACGGATATAGGATAGACCAGAGCTTCATAGACAAGATCGTTCCGGGCGTTGAGCTTGTATTCGTATGCCAGCCCAACAATCCCACCGGGGTCATTACTCCAAGGGATATGGTTCTCAAGGTCTTGCAAAAATGCGAGAACGTGGGTGCGAGGCTGGTTTTGGATGAGTGCTTCGTGGGATTTCTCGAGAACCGCGATGATATTACTCTGACCGGATACCTTGGATCGCATCCGGGGCTTGTGATCATGAAGGCGTTCACGAAGCTCTATGGAATGCCCGGCGTAAGGTTGGGGTACCTGCTTTGCTCCGATTTGGATTTCATAGAGATGATCCGCGATATCGCACAGCCTTGGCCTGTCTCTCAGATGGCTCAGGCTGCTGGTATTGCCGCGGTCGATTGCGCGGATTATGCGGAACAGGTAAGGCTTTTGGTTGGATACGAGAGGGAATTCGTGAGGGGGAAGCTTGCCAAGCTTGGAATCGAGGCTCTCGGGCAGGCAAACTTCCTGTTCTTCCATCTCGATGACAATGGGGCTCTAACAGCGAAGATGCGCGAGCGTGGCGTCCTTATAAGGGACTGCTCGAATTACGTTGGGCTTGGTCCCGGGTACTACAGGATTGCAGTACGCACGCGCGAGGAGAACACCAAGATGCTCCAGGCGCTGGAAGACGCGCTGGCAAAGTAGACGCGGCGGCGAGGAACGTGAAGACGCGGCAGCGAGCAGCGCGGAGGCAAGCGTGCGCGTGGCTGGTTGGAAGTCGAAGCAGGCACGCTGTGCCAGAGCACATTAGCGCCGCAGACGCGGCGAACACATTGGGACAACGATAAGGGATAAAGGCGACAGAGAGGTCGAGCAGGCATGGCTAAAGCGATAATGGTTCAGGGAACCACCTCAAATGCCGGGAAGAGCTTCACGGTGGCGGCACTGTGCAGGATTCTCGTGCAAGATGGGTACTCGGTTGCACCCTTCAAGAGCCAGAACATGGCCCTGAACAGCTTCATCACGCACGAAGGGCTGGAGATGGGAAGGGCGCAGGTAATGCAGGCAGAGGCCGCTGGCATTGAGCCGCTGGTTGCAATGAACCCCATTCTCATGAAGCCCAACGGCAACACCGGTAGCCAGATCATAGTCAACGGAGAGGTGCTGGGAAACATGGAGGCCAAGGAGTACTTTGCCTTCAAGCACAACCTCAAGCCCAAGATCATGGAAGACTACAACGAGCTGGCAAGCACCCACGACATCATCGTGATCGAGGGCGCCGGTTCTCCTGCCGAGATAAACCTGCAGGACGACGACATCGTGAACATGGGCATGGCCCGAATGGCCAAGGCTCCCGTTGTGATCGTTGGCGACATCGACAGGGGAGGAGTTTTCGCCAGCCTCTATGGAACCATCGAGCTCTTGAGCGACGACGAGAAGGCCATGGTCAAGGGTACGATCATCAACAAGTTCCGCGGAGACGTTGACCTCCTCACTCCTGGACTGGTTCAGCTGGAGGAGCTCACCAAGGTGCCTTGTCTGGGCGTGGTCCCATATGCTCGTCTTGACATCGACGACGAGGATTCGCTGTCCGAGCGCATCGAGACCCTGAATTCCTTCGAGAGCTCCGAGCTCATTGACATTGCGGTTGTGAGGCTTCCTCATCTCTCGAACTTCACCGACCTCAATCCGCTGTCCAGGTTCCCGCAGGTTTCGGTCAGGTACATCGAGAAACCCGAGCAGATTGGCCATCCCGACATGCTGGTGATACCCGGCACCAAGAACACCATGGACGACCTTGAGTGGCTGCAGAAGAAGAGCTTGGACAAGGCAATAAAGGGCTACGCGTCGTCGAAGAACGGAATAGTGCTTGGCATTTGCGGAGGATATCAGATTCTGGGCCAGAGCCTTTCGGATCCATACAACGTGGAGCATGGCGGAAGCTGCGAGGGCCTTGGCCTTTTGCCCATGCGCACCGTGTTCACAACATCGAAGACCAGAACCCGAGTTGAGGCTACAACCCATGCGTTTAGCGGGATGTTCGCGCCGCTTTCGGGCAAGACCCTCAAGGGATACGAAATCCACATGGGAACCAGCGAGCAAACGAGCGATGCCCCCGAGGGCACCACGGCTTTCGCCACGCTCGATTACGACGATGCCGACAAGCACACGATCGACGGCTGTGTGAGCGGAAACGTTATGGGCAGCTATTGCCATGGGATGTTCGAGGACGGCACGTTCGCTGCCGCGATGGTTGGGCTCCTGTGCGATCGCAAGGGAATTGCGAAGGATGGCTTCCCAACGCAGACGTTCGCTGAGTACAAGAACATGCAGTACGACCTTCTGGCCGATGCTGTGCGAGGTGGACTCGATATGAGCAAGGTGATGAAGATCATCGAGGAGGGGCTATGAAAAAGGGTTTGATTCATCTTTACTACGGCAAGGGCAAGGGCAAGTCCACCGCGGCGATGGGCCTGGCGCTTAGAGCTGCGGGAGCTGGTCTCGATGTCGTGGTTGCCCAGTTTATGAAGCCGGGAACCTCTTCGGAGATAAAGATGCTGGAGCAAATTCCCAACGTGCGGGTAATCCGCGTTGAGGGGAAGGTCAAGTTCAGCTTCAACATGACCGATGAGGATAAGGTGCAGGCAACGAAGGCCCATAACGACCTTCTCGCCAAGGCTGCGGCAGCTGATTGCGACCTTCTGGTTCTGGACGAGTCCATCAACGCATACCGTTTGGACCTCATCGACAAGGATGCTCTAAAACAGGCGGTTCTGGACAATCCGGAAACCCGTGAGATGGTGTTAACGGGGCGCGGTCCAGACGATTTCTTCATAGAGCATGCCGATTATGTTACCGAGATGGTTTGCCACAAGCATCCATTCAAAGAGCAGGGAATAGCAGGACGACTGGGAGTTGAGTATTAGATGAGAGAGATTGAGCAAGTACTGCCCAAGGATATCGAGCGCAGGAGCATGCAGATCATATCCGAGGAGCTGGCAAGCAGGGGGATAACGCTAGATAAGCGCAACGAGGCGGTTATCAAGAGGGTCATCCACACTTCGGCGGACTTCGATTATGCGGAGAACCTTGCATTCAGCGATGGCGCCGTGGATGCGGGAGTTGCGGCCATGAAGGCTGGCGTCACCATCGTGACGGACACCCAGATGGCAAGAGCAGGTATAAACAAGACCGCGCTAGGCAAGCTTGGTGGAGAGGCGCTCTGCTTCATGTCCGACGAAGATGTTGCGAAGGCTTCAAAGGAAAACGGAACCACCAGGGCCGTGGCATGCATGGACAAGGCATCGCAGATTGAAGGCAACCTCATAGTGGCCATCGGCAACGCCCCAACCGCCCTCATCCATCTTGCCGACCTCATCAATGCCGGGAAGATTTCTCCAAAACTCGTGATCGGTGTTCCGGTTGGCTTCGTCAACGTTGTTGTGAGCAAGGAAATCATCATGGACTGCGATGTGCCATACATCGTTGCCAAGGGTCGCAAGGGCGGAAGCAACGTTGCCGCTGCGATTTGCAACGCCATGCTCTACGAGGCAACTGGGAGAACGCTGTAGTCTTCTATTTTTGCCAGGCAATCTAAAAGCTGTCTTATAGCCGTCCGCTGCGCATAGACGGGCAGACGTTGCCGAAGCCAGCATGAATAGTAGTTAGGAATCAATAGAGTTGAATCCACAGGTAATCACATCTGAGGAGATGAGAAGCAAGAAGAGGGCCCGCTGGATCATGTCCTTCGTGATTCTGGCAGTTCTCACCGTTGTGTTTCTGGTACTCAACATATGCAAGGGGAGCGTTGACGTTCCCCTGTCCGATGTGGCTGCGCTATTTACCGGGGGAGAAGTTAGCCAGATGTCGTTCGACATCATCATGAACATGAGGTTCCCCAGGGCGCTCGCCGCAATCATCCTGGGAGGGGCGCTTTCGCTTGCAGGTTACCTGCTGCAAACCTTCTTCCACAATCCCATCGCCGGACCGTTCGTGTTGGGAATCTCATCTGGCGCAAAGCTCGTTGTGTCCATCGTCTTGGTGTTGTTCCTAGGCATGGGTGTGCACGTTGGATCCTTTGCGATGATCGCCGCTGCATTTGCCGGCGCCATGATAGCAATGGGATTCGTGCTCCTGATGTCAAAGCGCGTGAACAACATGGCAATGCTCATCGTGAGCGGTGTCATGATCGGCTACATCTGCTCGGCCATCACCGACTTCATAGTTACCTTCGCAAGCGACTCCGACATCGTGAACCTCCACAACTGGGCGCTCGGAAGCTTCTCGGGCACCAACTGGGACAACGTTTGGGTGATGCTGGTGGTCGTGTTGGCATCCACGATTGCGGTGTTCCTGTTGTCCAAGCCAATTTCGGCCTATCAGCTGGGCGAGAACTATGCGGCAAACATGGGAGTGAACGTCAAGAGGTTCCGCGCTCTCCTGGTTCTGCTTTCCAGCCTGCTCTCCGCAACGGTCACTGCTTTCGCTGGTCCTATCTCGTTCGTTGGAATTGCGGTGCCACAGCTGGTGAAGAACCTGTTCAAGACAGCGCGGCCGATACTCATGATCCCCGCATGCTTCGTTGGCGGAGGGGTTTTCTGCTTGTTCTGCGACTTCATTGCCAGAATCGCTTTTGCCCCAACGGAGCTGTCGATTTCAACCGTTACTGCAATATTCGGCGCACCAGTTGTGATTGCCGTCATGCTGCGCAGGCGCAAGAACCAGATGGACTGATGACTTATGACGGAAAAACCAATGGACGGCATCGCAGAAGAGACAGCTATTTCGCAGCCGAATGATTCGAGTGAGAGCGGAGTTCAAGCGCAGCCACAGGATTCTGGCGAGGACAACATCCAAGCACGGGCTCAGGACTCGAGCGAGAACGGCCCGCGAGTACAGCCTCAGGATAAGAGCGGATACTATTTCCATACCGACCAGATGGTGGTTGGGTACGATGGCGTGCCGCTAATCAAGGACATCGAGATTCGCTTGGAGAAGGGCCAGATTCTAACCCTCATAGGGCCCAACGGAGCTGGTAAATCCACGATTCTCAAGAGCATCACCAAGCAGTTGGAGATGATTGGTGGAACCGTTTACCTCGATGGATCTGACATGCACAAGATTGACTCCAAGAAGCTCTCGCAGATTATGTCCGTCGTCCTCACCGAGCGAGTACGTCCCGAGATGATGACTTGCGAAGACGTGGTGGGAACCGGCCGGTATCCATACACGGGAAGCCTTGGGATACTCCGCGAAGAGGATAACAAGATCGTGCAGGATGCCATGGAGATAGTGCACATCACGGAGTTTGCCCAGCGTGATTTCATGGCCATAAGCGATGGCCAACGTCAGAGGGTCATGCTCGCCAGGGCAATTTGCCAGGAGCCCGATCTCATGATTCTAGACGAGCCCACCTCGTATCTGGACGTGCGTTACAAGCTGGAATTTCTCTCGGTTCTGCAGAGGATGACCCGCGAGCGCAATCTCACGGTGATCATGTCGCTTCACGAGCTCGATCTTGCGGAGAGGGTTTCTGACAAGATTCTCTGCGTTCATGGGAACAGGATAGACAGGTTCGGCACCCCGGAGGAGATATTCACACCAGGGTACATAAACGAGCTGTATGGGCTCACTGTTGGAAGCTATGACGAAACATCCGGGCGCGTTGAGTTGCCTGCGGTGCAAGGAGATCCAGAGGTTTTCGTGATTGCCGGTAACGGAAGTGGAACCAGGGTTTTCAGGAAGCTCCAGCGTCTTGCCATGCCATTTGCGTGCGGCATCCTTATGCAAAACGACATGGATTACCCGGTTGCGCAATCGCTTGCCCAAAGCGTGGTGAGCGTACCGCCGTTCGAGGAGATAGACGATGCCAGCGTTAAAAGGGCCACGGACATCATAGATGGATGCAAGTTCGTGCTCTGCGCACTGGAGGGCATTGACGAAATCTCGAATCCACGAGTCGCATGTCCGCTTAACCAGCTGGTCGACTACGCGAGGAACAGCGGCAAGCAGATTTTGGGACTCCGTGAATTCTCCCAAATGGTCGAGGAATACGAGCTCAGCCGCAAATAGTCGCAGATGGATTTGGACCTGGTTTGTCCTGTTGCCAAAATCATTGTGTTTTTTGCTGCAAGACAATTAAATTGATGGCAAAATTCAATTTATCGATTACTGCATGGGTTAACTATTTTTACATTGACCCAGCAGCTGAGGTATCCAACAACGGAAGGTGAGTGCAAGTACGATGAAGCGTATTGCTAGCTGGATTGCGTCGATTGCCCTGAT
>CADBOM010000090.1 GCA_902796325.1 uncultured Coriobacteriaceae bacterium | reverse complement strand
CTTGCGCATCAAAGCCCTGGCTTCAGCAAGGTCCTTCACGATGTACTCCACGTCGGCGTAGTTCTTCGCAATCTCGGGGGGAACCTCCCCGAGCCTTCTCGACCTGATATCAGATAGAACATCTGGGCTAGACATCAGGCCGAAGATGCGCCAATTGGGCACGCTGAAAATCTGCTTTGGAGGCGTGATGCCAAGGGCAAGGGGTAAATTTGCCACTTTATATCCATATGACGCCAAGTACATGGATAGCGGCGTCTTGGAGGTTCTGGATACACCCATCAGCACGATGTCGGCATCTTTGTATTCCTCGGGAAGGCGCCCGTCATCATGGTCAACTGCGTAGTCCATAGCCTCTATGCGCTTGAAATACGCGGCGTCGAGCTCCCTATTAATTCCAGCTTTGCGGTTTGGATGGCTCCCGGTTGCCTTGGAGATGGCATCGACGGCAGGGCCCAATAGGTCGACCTCCACAATTCCGAGGCTCTTCACATATTGGACAACCTGCTCCTTCAGGCCAAGATCGGCAATCGTGTAGAAGGCAACCTTGTGATTCATCTCCTTGATTCTTGGAGTCATGAACTCCTTTACATCATCAATCGACGAAATCTTCGTAAGTCGCTCGATTTTCGACTGGGTGCCCCTGAACTGGCTCATCGCTGCTGTGACCAGCGAAGTAGCGGTGTCTCCAAGCGAATCGGAGATAATATAGATAGACAAGCGTTCATTTAAACCTTGGTTTACTCCATCGTTTTCCATAAATTCTCCATAAAATACGCGTGAGTTGGGTCTTGACAACCACTCGGCAGGCTCGATTTCTTTGTTGATGTTTGCATAATCAATTATAATCTGCATTCCACGGCGGGGTCCCTTATTGCCCCCACTCTTCCCATTATGGAGGCGAAAACTCATGCCGTGGTCATTTCTATGCAAATTGGCTCCCAATTAAGCATTGAAATGTGCATCTATAACCGAGAGATAAGGTCACTACATGGTTTCATCGTTGCGTAAAGCCATACCGGCCATTGGCATGTCGTTGGTTCTCGTTATGGGGACCAGTATGTTCATGGCCCCGAAAGCTTATGCCGACGATTCGATCGCGCAGCTCACCCAGACTGTGGAGCAAACTGCGAAACAGTATGATGATGCTGTATCAAACGTGCAGCAAATAGAGCAGCGTATTACTGATAACCAGGGTAAGATCGACGCCCTACAACAACAGATAAACGAGCAAAAGCAGGCAAGCAACGAAGCCCTGAAGACTCTGTATATCTACCAAAGATCGACTCCGAGGCTAATGAACCTGGTTCTTTCATCTGAAGATATGTCGTCGATGTTCGGAACACTCGATTACCTGAACAGGGTCGAGCAATACAACATGGGCGTTATTCAGAGCCAGATCAATGCAAAAGAAGAGCTGGAAGCTGCCCAGGAGCAGCTGAATTCCGATAAAGAACAGGCAGTGGTTGCCCAGCAGAATGCCGCAGCAGCATTGCAGCAAGCCAAAGATGCCAGGCAAGCAGCAATGGATAGGGCCGCTCAAGAGGCTGCCCAGGAGCTAGTGCAGGAGCAGCAGGGCACCGAGACAAAGTCGACCGCCGCCAACAGCGCCTCAATGGCCGCGGCTGCAACCCAGACAACCCAGACGCATTCGAGCGTTTCGGGCAACACGCAGAAGCAGCAGGTTACGAGCACCGTGGAATCCAACTCCGTAAACTGGGAGTCTGACAAGCAGCAGTTCGTGAATTCCTGGGCAAGCAGAATCGATGCCTATCTGGCAGGTTCTCCCCTAGCAGGTCAAGGCAGAACCTTTGCAGAGGCAGCTTGGGAATATGGAGTAGATCCGCGCTGGTCTCCTGCAATTGCAACCGTCGAGAGCGGCAAGGGCTCCAATTGCTTCAAGTCATATAACGCTTGGGGCTGGGGCAACAGCGGATTCAGCAACTGGAACAGCGCCATCTGGACACATGTGAGCGGTTTGGCAAGGTGCTATGGCTCTACCCTGACCCTTAGCGCAGCAAAGAAGTACTGCCCGCCGAACTACTCCTACTGGTACAACAGAGTGCTCGCCGAGATGAACTCGATCTAGGCATCAAAAAGCCCAGAAGCGAACAGCGAGCAATAAGCTGGCAAGCCATAGTTCAGCCGTGATTCGCTTAGCGCGTCACGGCTGATTTTTTACTAGCCCGAAAACGCTTGCGGCGCGAGCGAAAGTTGATGTAAATATCGGGACGACTCATGCGGATTTGCATGGACACGCCCGGTTTACCGGTAACGATAATAAAATAAAGTCAAAAAGGGCCCGGATTTCCAATTGGATTTCCGGGCCCTTTCATATTGATTTTATCGACGACGCGCATGCCGCGAGAACCTCAAATTTGCCGTTTAAACGCAATTAGCACTCCCATGCAATCGCGCATATATCGCACATATATATTAGTGGCGTGAACGATATTGATGGCACAAGCAAAGCGAACCTTTGGGTTCGCTTTGCTCTAATTATTCTATGGGCACAACCTGCGGACGTAAGCCTTAATCGGTTGCGTTACGCTCTCCAACCATGAAGTCATCGATGTTTGCTGCCATCTCCTCCAGGCTAATTGCCTTGTGGCCCGTGAGCTTCTCGAAGTCATCAGTGCAAGTTGCCATCATGCCAGCGCGCACGGTGGCACCAAAGGTAACCATTCCGGTGCTGCAATACGGGGACTCCTTGGCTGCTTCGGTTGCCCACTCTCCATCGGTTGTGCGGGGTACTCCAATGGCATCGAGAGCGGCATAGGTTTCCTCATCGCTGCTGAACTCCACCTTTACCCCAGATCCGCCAAAACCGGTCTGGATAACGTCGCAGAAATCCTGCAGCGTGCAGAGTCTCGGACCGTTGATGTAGAAAACCTTGTCATCGTAATCCCCGGCTGCAGCATATGCGAGAGCCTCGGCGCAATCCTTGCGCGACACATAGGCCATCTTGCCATCGCCCTGGTTGCTGCGGACGATGTGGTCGGTTGCCACGGCCTGCTTCACCAGCATGACCATTGCCTCTGCATACTGCGAGTTGCGCAGAAACACATATTTGAAGCCCAAGGTTGGGATGAGAAGCTCCATGAAGTGATGGTCCTGGGTTTCATAACTCGGATTGCCGAGGATGTCCGCTCCCGTAACCGAGGTGTAGCAGATTCTGCGGACTCCCGCTTTCTTAGCAGCGAGCAAGGCGTTGACCTGCATCTGACGGCGCTTGGCGCCAACCTGCGGAAGCGAGATAAGTGCAAGGGTATCTCCGCCTTCGAACGCCTTCACCATCTGATCTACGTCATTGAAATTTGCCTCGCGGCACTCGTATCCTTCGTCGGCAAGATCTTGGATCTTCGCAATCTTGGAAGAGGTGAAGACCAGCTTGTCTTTCGGAGCGATTTTCTTGAGGGTTTCAACCGCAACTCGTCCAAGATTTCCATTTGCGCCGGTGAGAATAATCTTGTCTCCCATAATTTGGCATGTCCTTTCCGTATGTAGGCACCAACCTTTGCAGCATGATGCCATACTGTTATCGGCAGTTAAATAGCTGGGTTAAGTATATATTTTCCTGTACTTTAGGTAGGATATTGCAGGCGCTATATTTTTACGTATCGCGCAACCGCCAGCAAAGCCCGAAAACCAACATAGGAAATACCAGCGCCGACATGCATCGCGTACATGCCGGCGCTGTCGCATTGATGGATCATGGCGCGTTACAGTGCGTTTGCCACGCATCGAAAAAGCATGAGAGCAGGTGCCGATGAACCTCTAGCGGTTTATCGGCAACAGCCCGGGCCCCGATTATAGAGCTCGAAGCTAGTCAGTTGCGTTGCGCTCACCTATCGCATAGTCGGCAACATTTGCGGCCATCTCGGCAAGAGTGGTCTTGGGATGCCCGGTAAGAAGCTCGAAATCATTCGTGCAGGTTGCCATCTGTCCAAGCCTGATGGCGGTTCCAAACGTAACCATGCCCTTTCCGCAGAACGGGGAGTTCTTGGCCTCTTCCGTGAGCCACTCACCATCGGTCTCGCGGGGAATGCCCATCTTGTCGAGCTCGCACAGGTTCTCCTCGTCGGTAACATACTCGTAGGTAACGCCACCGCCGAAAGCAGGAGCCACAACCTCGATGAATTCGCTGATGGTGCGCAGCTTATCTCCAGAAATATAGAAAGCCTTGTTCTCGTAGTCTCCAGCCGCCGCATAAGCTGCCGCCTCAGCGCAATCTTTGCGGGCAACTTGGGCCATAAGTCCATTACCCCAGTTGTTGCGAACAACTCCGATGGTCTTTGCCGCGGTTTCCACGGCGGCGATCATGGCCTCCGCATACTGCGAATTGCGCAGGAACACGTACTTGAATCCCATTGCCATGATCAGATACTCGGTGAACCTGTGGTCAGCAATCTCGTATCCTGCGTTCTCAAGAAGCTGAGCTCCAGTAATCGAAGTGTACACGATGCGCTCGACCCCAGCAGCCTGAGCCGCCATGATGGCGTTCACATGCATGGCGCGGCGCTTCTTGCCAACCTGGGGAAGCGAAACCATGAGCAACGTGTTTGCACCGGTAAATGCCTTAACCAAGCCATCGCGGTCGTTGAAGTTTGCAACGCGGCACTCGTATCCCTCGTCTGCAAGATCCTGAATCTTGGTAATGTTTGACGATGTGGCAATTAGATCTTCCTTATCCACCAGGGTCTTGAGAGTGTCGAATGCATGACGTCCAAGGTTTCCGCTAACGCCTGTTACTACGATTTTCTTTCCCATTGAAAACACCCCTCTGAGGTTGCTTTATCTTTGCCTTATCTTGTGGTTTCTAGCTTTATCTTGTTTCGTCGATTCACAATGTGGATAAAAGCACCAAAACATTATAGACGTTCAAAATAAACTGGGACAACAGACGAGAGCATTGCAGCAGCTTGCAGTGCCTAATAGCCGTGAACAGCCGTGGCATTGTGCGGTATTGAGCCTGTTTTAGCAGGTTCGCAACACCTGCATGTGATATCGTTTTCGTTATGAATTCAATAACCCAAGGAGACATTTCCATGGATAACAACAGCAGTTCCCGCCCCAAATTTCCAAAGAGGGCGATTATCACGGCAGGCATGCCGTATGGAAACAAGGACCTTCACTTCGGTCATATCGGAGGCGTGTTCGTGCCTGCCGATATGTTCGCCCGCTTCCTGCGCAACCGCATTGGCGCGCAGAACGTCCTTTTTGTCTCCGGTACCGACTGCTTTGGATCCCCAATCATGGAGGGCCACCGCAAAGCGGTTGAGTCTGGCGAATTCGAGGGCAGCATCGTCGACTACGTCACGCGCAATCACAACCGCCAGAAGCAGACCCTCGACGAGTACTCCATCTCTCTCAACATCTTCGAGGGATCGGGCATCGGGTACGCCAAAGAACCCCATCAGGAAATGACCAACTACTTCTTGGAGACACTGTACAAGAACGGCTACCTGGCCAAGATGTCCACGGCGCAATTCTACGATGCCAAGGTTGGGACCTTCCTAAACGGCCGTCAGGTTATAGGACGCTGCCCTGTGCAAGGGTGCAAGTCTGAGAAGGCCTACGCCGACGAGTGCGACCTTGGCCATTCGTTCAACCCTGAGGAGCTCATAGCTCCAAAGTCAACGCTCAGCGACACCGTTCCAGAGCTCAGGCCGGTGGACAACTGGTACTTCAAGCTGCAAGATTTCAACTCCGTGATTCGCGAGCATGTGGAGAACCAGAAGGCAGCGGGGCAGATTCGCCCGTTTGCAGCCTCGGCCATCGAGGAGTTCTTGGAGCCCCCGATCATCTACATCCAGAACAAGTTCCGCGATCAGTACGAAGAGGTGGAAAGCAAGCTTCCCACCCACAAGCTGATCGAGGCCGAGGAGGGTAAGTCGTCCTTCGAGGTGGAGTTCGAGCATATCTACGACAGGGATGAGGCACGAGAGGTTCTAGAGGCTGCGGGAATCAGGTTCCGCACCGGCAAGACGTTGGTCCCGTTCCGTCTCACTGGAAACATCGAGTGGGGCGTG
>CADBOM010000089.1 GCA_902796325.1 uncultured Coriobacteriaceae bacterium | reverse complement strand
GCTGCAGAAGGAAATCGAGCAGAAGTAAGACGATGTAGAGATCATCATCGAGATAGGGTCTGTGCGCGATTATCCAAGGCTGGTATCGGTGTTCAACAAGTACAGACCGGATGTCGTATTCCATGCGGCAGCCCACAAGCATGTTCCGCTTATGGAGTCGTGCCCGCAGGAGGCCATTCGCAACAACGTGTTCGGAACCATGAATGTGGCAAGGGCCGCGAGCTTGCATGGCGTTAAGAAATTCATCTTCATTTCCACCGATAAGGCGGTGAACCCGTCCAGCGTGATGGGCGCCACCAAGAAGATGGGCGAGATGATTATCCAGTCGTTCGACCAGAATTCCGAGACCGTGTTTGCGGCGGTGAGGTTCGGAAACGTTCTGGGCTCGCACGGCAGCGTGATTCCCCTGTTCAAGAGGCAGATTGCCGAGGGTGGCCCCGTAACCGTTACCCATCCAGATATAGTTCGCTACTTCATGACTATTCCTGAGGCATCGCGGCTGGTAATTCAAGCCGGCGGACTTGCAAAGGGTGGCGAGATCTTCATCCTCAACATGGGAGAGCCTGTGAAGATCGTGGATCTTGCGACAAAGCTCATCCAGCTTTCTGGATTGCGTCCCGACAAGGATATCAAGATCGAGTTCACGGGGCTAAGACCTGGCGAGAAGCTATACGAGGAACTTTGGACAGATTCTGAGAAAACTGCAGCTACCTCTATCAAGGACATCATGATATCGACGGATGATCCGGTTTCTCCAAAAGAAGTTGAGCAGAAGCTGCAAGAGCTGGCCGAATCCCTCGATGGCAGCTCGCACGATATCAAGGTTTGCCTGTCCAAGCAGATTCCAACGTATAAGCCGCGTTTTACCGAGAGCGATTATGACGAGGTGGAGTTCGACTAGCGCGTGGCCAGCCGGCTAATGCGTGACTGGCAGGCTGGAATGCGGCGCGTTGGATAATGCAGCATTGGGGCCATCAAAGTGCCTTGTATTTCAAGTTATGCATTAAAACTATGAGGATATGCAAAATAAATGCATATCCTCTATTTTTTGGAAAAACTATCGGCGATATTGCATGTAACGTTGGGCGGAGCATCGAACGGTGTGCATAGGAGCGTTGGAGAGCGATGGAGGGTGTAGTTCGGCTTGCAGCGTAACGTAGCGCTGTAATCTAGCTGTAATCTGGCCATGGCTTACGAATTTTGCAGTGCGCAGGTCCAAATTTGGGGCTTGGTCAAAGCAAGTTCGCAACGTCTTCTGCACTGCGAGACGCACAGCGAATCGATCGATTGCCCCCATTTCACGCGTTTACCAAAAAAACGTATAAAGTAGCATTGAATACTCAATTTATGCGTATAATTCATAATCAACCATCGATTTATGCGAGAACAAGCTTAAACGATTGCAAAAACGAACAAATCAGGAGGATTGAGCTAGATGATGAAAGCAGCCGTTATCGGTGCAAGTGGATATGCCGGAATCGAAGTCGTAAGGTTGCTTCTGCGACACCCCGATTTCGAGCTGGTGGCTGCAGCATCGGATTCCGTTGCCGGTCAGAAGCTCTCAAGTGTATATCCTGCGCTCACCGGCATGACAGACCTCGAGTTCGTGCATGCGGATTTCGATAAGATTGCCTCTGAGTGCGACATCGTGTTCCTGGCCGTCCCCCATACTGCGGCAATGGCATGTGCGCCGGTATTCATTGAAAACGACGTCGCCGTTATCGATCTATCCGCAGACTACAGGATCCACGACAAGGCAACTTACGAGAAGTGGTACAAGGCCGACCACACCTCTTCCGATCTTCTTGAGAGGGCTGTATATGGGCAGCCCGAGAAGCACAGGGCCGAGCTTGTAGCGATGGGAAGATCTTGGGAGCACGGAAATACGGCCACCACGCCTTTGGTTGCGTGCGCGGGTTGCTATCCAACGGCTTCGATTTTGGCTTCCATGCCGGCGTTCGAGGCTGGCCTCGTTGATGGCGATTACGTTGTGATTAACGCTCTATCGGGAGTTTCGGGCGCTGGCAAGAAGGCAAACGAAAGAACTCATTTCTGCCATGCTGCGGAATCTGCCCAGGCTTATTCGGCTGGAAAGCACAGGCATACGCCCGAGATCGAGCAGGAGCTTTCAGAGGCTGCCGGTTATCCCGTTAACGTTGTCTTCACCCCAATTCTCACCCCCATGAAGCGCGGGTTGCTCTCCATGGTAACGCTAAGGATCAAGGAGGGGGTCTCGCAGGAGCAGATCGAGTCTGCGTATGCCAAACGTTATGAGGGCGAGGCGTTCGTGCATTTCCTGGGAACCGAGATGCCGCAGACCACGTCGGTGGTTGGTGGCAACCACGCCCATGTGGGAATTGCGTTCGAGCCCAATACCAGGACGCTCATAGCTTCCGGCGCAATCGATAACCTCGACAAGGGAGCTGCTTCGCAGGCCGTGCAATGCGCGAACATCGTGTGCGGATTTGCCGAAACGGACGGCTTGGACTTCGCGAACCCAACGGTTTAGCTCTAAGGCGAAATTCTCTAAGGC
>CADBOM010000088.1 GCA_902796325.1 uncultured Coriobacteriaceae bacterium | reverse complement strand
TTCTTGCGCTCTCTGATAATTGAACGCGATTAACATCAAACATATAATGAAGAAGATTCTGCACATGCAGCTGTGAACATGCTTGGCGTGCGTACGGGCTTTGCGTGCATATGAATAGGTTTGAGAGGATACCAGGAGGAAAAATGGATCAGAACAAGTATCCGCACTTGAACGAGCCGATGAAAATCGGCAAGAACTATTACCGCAACAGGATCTTTGCCTCGCCCCAGGACTATCCGGGACTCACAAGCAACAGGTTCCTAACCGAGGAGGCGGCTTACTTCTACGAGCGCAAGGCCCAGGGAGGCTTTGCATCCGTTACGGTTGGCGACATGATGACAGACCCCGACCATGGTCGCACCCATCCATTCCAGATGCGCGGTATGGATCTTCTGGCCAAGGTTAACCTGGGTAGGGTTGCAACCGCAATCAAGCGCCATGGCGCAATCGCGGCCGTAGAGCTTGTTCATGGCGGCGAGAATGTGGATCCCAACATGTTCCCAGAGGGAAATCCGGGATATGTGCTTGGCCCCAACGATCGCATTCGCGACGACGGCGTAGAGGTTAGAGCAATGAATGAGGAGCAGATCGACGCCCTCGTTCAAACCTACATCGATTCCGCGATGTTCGCGGTGCAATGCGGATTCAACCACATCGTGCTGCATGGCGGACATGGTTGGCAGATTCATCAATGGCTGTCGCCCACGTTCAACCACCGCACCGACGAGTGGGGCGGGTCTCTCGAGAACCGCATGCGCTTCCCAATGGCGGTGATCGATGGAATCCGCAACGCTGTTGGACGCGGAATTCCCATCGAGTTCAGGATGAGCGCCGATGAGTATATTCCTGGCGGATATGGCATCGACGAGGGCATCAGGATCGCCAAGTACCTCGACGGCAAGGTAGACATCATCCACGTTTCCGTGGGTCATCACGAGAACGCAGATGCTGGAATCTACACCCATCCCACGATGTTCCTGCCAGATGGCGTTAACTGCCACTTTGCCGCAGACATCAAGAAGGAAGTCGAGACTCCGGTGGCAACCGTTGGTGCTCACACCTCGCTCGACGCAATGGAAGAGATCATCGCCAGCGGCAAGGCCGACATCATCGCACTTGGTAGGCAGAGCCTGGCCGATCCCGACATCCCAATCAAGGCCATGCTGGGTGATGGCGACGACGTGACTCCGTGCATGAGGTGCTTCACCTGCTTCAACAACTCCACGGTAGATGGAACGTTCTACTGCGCTGTCAATCCCGAGATTGGACGCGAAGAGGCTGCGATGTTCACCGCAGGCCCAACCTACAAGAAGAACGTCCTGGTTATCGGCGGTGGCCCAGGCGGTATGCAGACCGCAATCACAGCAGCCAAGCGCGGACACAAGGTAACCCTTGTCGAGAAGAGCGATAGGCTCGGCGGATGCCTGCTCTGCGAGGAGAAGGTCCCGTTCAAGCAGAACCTGCAGAGGTACCTCAAGGTCATGGCCAGAAGGTGCGAGAACAACCCGGATATTAACGTGATTCTTGGCCAAGAGGCAACTGTCGAGTGGGCCAAGGAGCAGGGTGCCGATGTAATTGTGGCGGCTCTGGGCTCCAAGCCCATGGTCATCCCCATCCCGGGCATCGAGAACGCAGTGTGCGCCGACGATGTGTATGTGAATCCCGAGCTCGCTGGAGATAACGTGGCCATCATGGGTGGCGGCCTCGTTGGACTGGAGCTCGGCCTGTACCTGTCGAGCCTTGGCAGGAAGGTCACCGTTGTGGAGATGGCAAAGGATACTTGCGCAACTCCGGCAGAGCCAGACCCCGGAACCTCCAAGCACATGAGCGGCCTCATGGGAATTCCGGCTGGGTACCCGCTGGTTCAGGGTGGCGCCATCGCATACGAGATGAAGACCCACTATCCCGACATGGTGGTCAAGTGCAACACCCGTGCTCTCGAGGTAACCCCTGAAGGTCTGAAGGTTGACGAGAAGGGCGTTGGCGAGCACGTGATTCCGGCCGACACCGTGGTATACGCCGTAGGTCAGAAGCCTCTAACCGATGAGGCTCACGAGTTCGCAAAGGCTGCCCGCGAGTTCTACCTGATCGGCGATTGCGTGAGCGCAAGCAACATCTACACCGCAACCTCCACGGGATTCCAGATTGCTCTAGACCTCGGAAGATTCTAGGTAGGTTTGCGAGGCTGCGAATAGCCTTTGATGGCGCATACAGGTAGCGTAATCAAGCATGATATGCACCTGCTGGCTGCAAGATAAAGCGGCCAGCAGGTGTTTTTTTGTCTTTCCGTGCGATTTTTGGGAGTTTGCACGCGGTGGGAATCGCATCGTGAGGTCTTTAGGAAAATCTCATTGAGCATCCGCATAAGGTTTCCTACAGAGCATCCTGACGTCTTCGTGGATGCTACGGACGCTATGGCTGCTGATGATGCCATGGTTGCCGCGGATGCAATGGTAGTTGCGTACGCCATGGCTGCTACGGACACCGCAGCTGCTACGAAATTGCTCGATTGGTGCAATTATCACAATGTATTCAGGGGATACAATTAGATTGTTGGTACTAAGAGTACGAAGATTGGATAGCCAATGTTCACAATGAGGCTTGCAGCCGATGCGCTCAATGGCTTCGACGCAAATATGCAGGTTGAGGATGGCTCTGCCGAACTCGCAGGCATTCGCATGGGCAACAACGTACCCTCCGATTGCATGGCGGTGGAAACCACCGATACCGGTATTGCCTGCAGCAATGGTGGCGACATCATCACCGTGAAAAACTCCAGCGAGCCAGAGGTGCTAAACGCTCTTCTCGAATACTTTGACAGGGTCGCCAAGCACGAAACGGAGCTGGCTGCAGCGGTTTCGGAGGATAGCGTTCAAACTTTGGTGGGCGTTGCCGCAAGCTTGCTGGACAATCCCGTTGCGCTGGTGGACGAGCAGAGCATGACCTGCTCTGTTGCCTGCAGGGAAGATGACGCCTTGCCAGATTATTGGCAATACGCGCGAATTAACGGACGTTTGCCATGGAACGCCCTCGAATTCATGGACAAGGACATGGTGTTTGCGTCGAGGCTTCTGAAATCTCACGACGAGCCGTTCATCGTGAATATCGGCGGCAGATTTGGCCGGCTCGATGTTTTGTCGGGTTCGGAAGCGATGGCTCGCAAAGCCTATGGCGATGGGGTTTCTAACCCTGGCTTTCGGAGCGTGTCTGAATCCGAAACCATAGTATGCAGAATGCAGGGCTCGGACGGCTTCAAGGTGTACTTGTTCGTGTTGGGGTCGAGGTCGCGCATTACTCCTGGCACGCTTCAGCTCTCCAAAGTGGTCGTCGCATCGGCAAGGGAATGGATGGACCGCCATCAAGGAGTGCAGAGAACGTTCTCCAACGCCGATATTCTCACCAGAATCGCCCATGGCGAAGAGGTTTCAGAAGAAGACCAGATTAACCAGAAGCGCGTGATGGGCTTGTTCGGGGCAGAATATGTGCTGGTTAGAATCGTGCATCCCAAGAACCGCGGCCATGCTTGGGCTGCGTCCGTGTTTCAGGACAACATCGACAAAAGCCATTGCTTCGAGGTGGATGGAGTGCTGTATTCGCTATGCGTGAGCTATGCGAGCCTTGTGGATGACCTGGAGTCCATGGCATCCAAATTCGAGATGCGCTTCGGGCTTAGCTGGAGGTTCTACGACTGGAGCATAGTTCCAGAAGCCGTGAATCAAACCGAAGTTGCCCTGTCCTCAACTGCTGACCGCGTGGCGGTGCTGGATTCGCACAGCGTGCTCTTCTATATTTTCTCGATTCTCATGTCGTCGACCAAGGACATAGACATCATTCACCCGGCAATCAATCTGCTGGCCAACTATGACGAAGATCACAATAGCGAGTACCTGCGCACTCTGTGGGTGTATTTGAGGCACGAGCGAAATCTGGTTCACACGGCCGAGGATCTTAACATCCACAGGAATTCTCTCGTATACAGGGTCAAGAAGATAAGCGAGCTCATCCCTGCGGTCGACTTGGATGATCCGGAGACCAGAGAGCATCTTATGATTTCGTTCAGGCTCAAGGGCTTGAAGGATAGGACGGAGGACGAGTTCGATGAGTAACGATGGCGGCAGTTACGGCAACGGCGGCAATGGCCGCGGCGGCAGTTACGGCAACGGCGGCAATGGAATTGTTCGCAGCAGCGATGGAACCAGTGCCAATAGCAGCAAAAACGATATCGGCAGCCTTATCGAGCTTTCTAGGAACGCCGGCCCAGAGGTGAGGGGACGCGTGGCCGTTGCTCTCGGTACGATTCCGTCTCTGGAGTCTTTCTCTGCTTTGGTAGACATGCTTTCGGACGCCGATGACAGGGTGAGGGTTGCCGCAATCAGGTCGTTGGGAGAGATCGGCAATCAAAATGCGGTGGAGCCGCTTTTGCCGTTGCTGGAAGAAGAGTCTACGGAAATCGTGTGCGCAACCCTGTCTGCTTTGGCCCAGACCGGAAATGAGAGAGCGTTTGCGCCGATAGTTGTGCGGCTTTTCGACCAAGACGACGACATCCGAAAGAACGCATGTGCGGCCATAGGCCCGCTGAGAGACCCAAGGTCTTTGCAGCCCCTCCTAATGTGTTTGAAAGATTCCAATGAATGGGTGAGGGCCAACAGTGCATGGTCGCTTGGTATGCTCGATTGCGCTGAGGCCGTTGAGCCGCTACAGGCTGTGGCGAACTCAAATGACTCCGATCTTGTTCGCTCCAATGCTGTGAGCGCTTTGGGATCCATTGGCATAAGAGCCGTTGCAGAATCCAATCCTGGATCTGGCAGTCTGCTTTTCGTGCACGATGTCTTAAGCGATACGGCAGAGACCCCAAAGGTCCGTATAGCCGCGATGCTTGTTTTTGGCCAAGAGTTTGCCAAGGCCTGCAGCGTATCTCAGGATGTCTCCGCGAGTTCGTTCATGGCG
>CADBOM010000087.1 GCA_902796325.1 uncultured Coriobacteriaceae bacterium | reverse complement strand
TCAGCTTGACTTACTGGTTCATTTACTGTTGTGCTTTCAATCCTTGCACCGCAAGAAGTGCAGAAGAGATCTCCGGGGTTGAGGATGGCCCCGCAGTTAACGCACCTTGGAACAGCATCTTGGACTGGCTGTTCCTGGATTGGCTGCTCTTGGACAACCTGTTCCGCCTCGATTTTTGTCCCGCAATTGATACAAAAGCGGTCGCCATCTCTAAGCGGTGCTCCGCAGTTAACGCACGTTCTTTGATTGTTGCCCATGTGGTCCTCCTCTGTGAAATTGCAGCACGATTTGATTATTGCACAAGCAAGGTATAGCTAACTCAAAGTGCTAGTTTTTTATCTAAATATCGTGCGTGTTCTTTCATAAGATTTCATTGCGAAATACGCGGCATCTGCCTCCCAATGTCCTGTTCCTCAACAAAAACGGGAGGCTCCAAAGGAACCTCCCAAAATTTGTGCAATCGCAAATTCTATGATCGCGAGCCGATTAACAAACCGTGCTGCTTCGCCGCACCACTGAGGCGCGGCGTCCATATGACGCGTTGCCATGCGCGAAGTTGCACCCCTGTGCGTCACATTGTTATGAACATCACGAGGAATGCCGCAGTGGCAACCCACATCAGCGGCTTGATCTCCTTGATCTTGCCCTTGGCGATCATGACCACGATGTAGGCGATGAAGCCCAGGCCAATGCCGTCGGTGATGGAGTAAGTCAGGGGAATACCTGCGATGGTGATGAATGCCGGGAACGCGTTCTCGATGGTGCTCCAGTCGATGTTGGCCGCGTCGCACATCATGAGGTAGCCAACCACGACAAGAGCGCCGCACGTTGCGGACTCACTCACCATCTGAACCAGCGGCGATAGAAACGCGAAGATGATGAACATGCAGGCAACCACGATGCTGGAGAATCCGGTGCGTGCTCCAGCCGAGCAGCCCGATGTGGACTCGGCGTAGGAGGTAATCGAGCTTGCGCCCATGAAACCACCAACAGCAGCTGCAGCGGAGTCGACAAGCAGGATTTTCTGCAGATCCTCCACATTGCCGTCCTTATCCACAAAGTTGGCGCGCATTCCGATGGCCTCAACGGTTCCCATGGTGTCGAAGAAGTCGGACATCAGGAGCGAGAACACAAACATCAGGAGCATCGGCTGCGCAAACACCTGAACGATGGCCAAGGTCCCGCTATCGGGATCAATTTGGAACGGCGCTGCAAAGGTGGAGAAATCCAGACCGAAATCCCAGTTTGTGGGGAAGGTGGTAACTCCCAGCGGAATGCCCACGATAACGGCCGCGATGATGGAGATGATGAGTGCTCCCTTGACATTCATCGCAACGAGGATGACAGCCACGGCAATCGAGATGAAGGCCACGATGCATGCCGGGGAGGTGAAATCCCCGAATGTCAGCAGAGTGCTGTAGTCTCCTACGACGATCTGGCCTCCCTTTAGGCCGATGAACGCGATGAATAGGCCGATACCTATGCCGATAGCATGCCTTAGACTAACCGGGATGGCATCCATGATTGCTTTTCGCAGTCCGCAGATGACCAAAAGCAAGATCACGATACCTTCGAGAAACACCACTGCCATTGCAACTCGCCAGTCCACGCCCACGGTGTCGCCGCAAAGCGTGAATGCAACGATTGCGTTGATGCCCATGCCCGATGCCAATGCCACAGGTCTGTTGGAGATAAGACCCATGGCGGCGGTCATGATTGCCGCACCAAAGCACGTTGCGGTGAGCGCCGCGTTGTACGGAACTCCGGCTGCGCTCAAAAGCGTGGGGTTAACGGCGATGATGTAGGCCATCGCCAAGAACGTTGTAAGTCCGCTGACAACCTCGGTGCCAACGCTGCTACCGCGCTCCTTCATCTTGAAGAATTTTTCCAAAGCCATCCCCCTCTGCAAAACCCGAAGCCAAACCCCAGGGCCTTATGGTTGCCCCTGCCCCTGTTCTGGCTCCCTTTGGTTTCCGATTGGTTTCTTCACAGAAAACACACAGAACCGAGTATAGGCGAGGTACCGGGCGAAATGACATCGGAATCGCTAAGTTAACGAGAATGTAAAAAATCGGTGTCGTAGCGTTGTTGCCACGGCACCGAATGACTTCTGAAATATAACGAGTGACCTGTCGGCGCGGCAATCAGCCGATGACGGTCGCACTGGGCGTAGCCCGCGCGTATTCATAGCCCCGCTGCACCAAACCTCTAGTCCTGATTCACCTTGTTGAGGAACGCCTTGGTGATGTCGTTTTGCGGGTTGTTGATAACCTGCTCGGCCGGACCTTCCTCTACGATGGTTCCACCGGCCATGAACACGATGCGGTCGGCAACATCGCGAGCGAAAGCCATCTCATGCGTGACGATAACCATGGTCATGTGCTCTTCTGCGAGCTCGCGGATGACCTTGAGCACTTCCTGCGTAAGCAATGGGTCGAGCGCCGAGGTTGGCTCGTCGAAGAACAGGATCTGCGGGTTCATGCAGAGTGCTCTGGCGATGGCCACGCGCTGCTGCTGACCTCCGGAGAGCTCACAAGGCACCATGTTCTCCTTGCCGGTGAGCCCCATCTTGCCAATTAGCTCCGCAGCTTGCTCCATAACTTCGCCCTCATCGCGCTTCTGCACGTGAATTGGGGCATGGGTGATGTTCTTCAGGACGGTGAAGTTGGGGAACAGATTAAAATTCTGGAACACCAGCCCGAACTTCTGCTTGGCCTGCTTCAGCACGGCCTTGCTGCCATAAACAGCGTCACCGGCCTCGTTGTTCTGGGCAACCACGACGTCGTCGTAGGTGAGCTTGCCCTTCTCGAAGGTCTCCAAGAGAGTTGCGCAGCGAAGCAGCGTGGATTTGCCGCCACCCGACGCGCCGATGATTCCAACGACCTCGCCCTTATCCACGGAAAGCGAGATGTCGCGCAGAACTTCGTTGTCTCCAAAACTCTTATGTATGTGCTCTAGCGAAACAACAGGCATATCAAAAACATCCAATCAAAAATTCATCGCTGCTGGCTTATCGCTGGCGAATCTCCATCGCTTCTAGCAGGTGCCGCGCCCGACTACTGTGCTGCCGGCTGCTGTCTGCTGCCGACTGTTGCCATCACCGCCATCAACCCAAACGGCTAATCGTGGTAGTAGGCCAGCTTTCGCTCGACAAAGTTCATGACCAACGTAACCACGAGGTTGAACACGTAGTACAGAATGGCCGCCGCCAAGAACGCCCACATCAATCGCGAGCTGGCCACGATCGAGCGCGCCACCGTGAACATCTCAACGCATCCGATTGCAAATGCCAGCGAGGTGTCCTTCACGAGGGTCACGATTTCGTTTGTCATTGGAGGCACGATGCGCTTTATTACCTGCGGCAAGATGATGCTGCCGAAGGACTGGGCCTTGGTGTAGCCCAGAACATCGGCCGCCTCGTGCTGGCCACGCGGGATGGACTGCATGCCGCTGCGGTAGATCTCGGCGAAGTAAGCCGCGTAGTTGAGGATGAACGCCACAACGGTTGCTGCAAAGCGCCAGCCGTCGGACAAGCTCTGCCCAAAGATGTAGAACGGGGCGAAGTACACCACGAAAAGCTGCAGCATGAGCGGTGTTCCTCGCATGACGGAGATGTAGAACTGCGTGATGAGCGAGATGGGGCGAATCTTGCGCTTCTTCTTCCCAACGTGGAAGCCCCATTTGTTCATGCGCAGGAAAGCGATAACAAGACCTAGGGGAATCGCGCCCAGCAACGTGAGCCCGAATATCTGCAGGGTTACGACGAAGCCGTCACCCAGCATTCCCATCATCGTTCCGAATTCCAATTGAATCTCTTGCCTTCCAAAATGTGCCGATATCGCATCATTTACCAGATGAGCGCCCGCTATCGCTGCGTTCGGCTTGCCAACTCACTTGCAGCGCAGCTTGCGCGCCGACGCCGGGACAGGTCCACTCGAGACCCACCCGCCTTTTCAACCTCTGGGCCAGCTCACGGCCCACCGCATCAGCGAACGCTTATCTGGCAACGGCGGCGGCTGCCCTGCGCAGGCAAGGTTTCCGCGGGCTTCGAACAACCCGCAACCTCAACCCGGGGCAGGGCGGCCGCCTATGTGCCGTATCTCTTATCGCTAAGCTGCTATGCCGCTACTTCGCGCTACATTGCGCTGCCCTACGGCTGCAGGATCCACTGATCGTAGCTGATGCCCTGATCCGCGTACTTCTCGCAAATCTTCTGCACGGTGCCGTCGGTGGTCATATCCTTCAGGGTCTGCTCAACCTGATCGCGCAGGGCGGTGTTGCCCAGCTTGAAGCCAACGCCGAAGTGCTCGCTCGAAAGCTGCTCGTCTAGAATCTTGAAGGTGTTCTCCTTACCTTGGATGTTGAACTTGGCAACGGGGAGGTCGATTGCCAGCGCGTCAACAGCGCCGCTCTCGAGCTCCATGAAGCCGGTGTTGTAATCCGGAGTGGTCTGCAGCGATGCGAAGGTCTTGCCAAGCTCGGCCTGATCTCCATCCTCATCGGCGAGCAGGTGATAGGCAGCGCTGTCGGCCTGAGCCATCACGTTCTTGCCGGAGAGGTCTGCCAGAGAGTTGATGCTGCCATCGGTGCGGACAACCACTACCTGGCTGTTGTCCATGTAAGGATCGGTGAAGGTGTATCCATCCTCGCGACCCTCGATGGTGAAGCCGTTCCAAATGCAGTCGATCGAGCCGCTCTCGAGCTCCATGTCTTTTGCATCCCAGTTGATGGGCTTGTACTCAACCTGCCAACCATTGCGGTTTGCAACCTCGGTTGCGAGGTCGAGGTCGAAGCCGGTGAAGTTGCCGTCGTCGCCAACGTAGCCGTACGGCGGGAACTCCTGGTCGAATCCAACGGTGAAGACGCCGTCCTCAACGCCGGTCTCGGTTGCGGCAACGCCATTGTCCGAGCTGGAGCTCGAGCTGTCGGAGCTGCTGCTGCCGGAGCATCCGGCAAGAGCGAACAGCGCCAAGCATGCAGCGCATGCCACGGCAAAAATTGCCACTAGTTTCTTTTTCATATTCCCCTTCTTTCGTGTCGAACAGCTGCAGAGCCCGCACCTCATGACATTTCACGCGCCCCCAAGACGCATAAACCTTGCGGCACACGCACTTCCAGAACGGCTCCTCAGTCTGCACCGCCCCTACAGCGCTCTACAGCTGCATCGTGCTAAAGTACAACAAATATACCAAATCCTCTGTTTTATATGCGTTAAGTAGAGATTTCGGGCGAAAGTTAAGCGCAATCGGGAAGTTTTGAGAGGTGCCAGACGGATGCAGCTATGATCCGCGTGCCCCATGGACTGCGCACCCCATAAAACACGAATGGCGCCCCGCTTCATTCGCGGTGGCGCCACCCATGCTGCAAGAAAGGGAAATGATTTTGCCCTCGGGCCCGCTTGGGGGTACGGTCCCTGGGCTGAGATCCGGAGCTTACGTTTGGGGATCGCTTGCCCGGCTCCCTTTTGAAAGGAAGGTTCCGGCCGCGTCCAGCGCTTGGGGGAACGCCCGCGCGACCAATGTTGTCAAAGATCCTTATGACTGCTGCCGGGTGCGTGTCCCTCGCTCCCGACACTTAGTAGTATGCGGGGCACGCCTTAAAGGAACCTTAAAGTAGCTGAAGTTTTTTGAAAAAGATTCTGGAAGCAAGGAAGAAAGCTGAGGCTAGGCCGTGGGACAGAACTTAGAGTTTCAACTGACAATCAGGCCGATGCCTAGCGAGTAAACGCCAAAATGACAGACCGCGGGCTATATTCCCCCTATGCAATGCACCGCATAAAGCGGGATATTTGTCATCCATGACTCGCGACGATATCCCGATAGCGACAATCTAACCGCATTCGTCAAATCATAGGCCTTGCAAAACGTGGCCAAACTCTTCGCGCGCAGATTTTCCTCAGCTTTCACTTCAATGGGGATGGGGAGCCCGTCTAGCTGAACAACAAAATCTACCTCCGCATTTCCCTTTGCTGACGACCAGTAGTAGGGAATCAGATTGTTGTCCGAAACCAGCTGCTGGCAAACATACTGCTCCGCCATTGCGCCCTTGAAGTGAGTGAACAGCGAATCGCCATCTATGATCATCTTGCTATCAGTACCGGCAAGCGCTCCGAGCAGCCCAATATCCACGCAGAAGAGCTTAAACGCTGACTCGTCAGCATATGCGCTAAGTGGAAGGCCCGGCATCGAGATTCGAGGGACTTTAAGCACCAAGCCAGAGTCAATCAAAAACTGAAGGGCGTCGTCCAAATCGCGTCCGCGCATCCCCTTCTTAACGACCCCGTAGACGAATTTCTTGTTCTCCTTGGACAAATGACGGGGCAGAGACTCAAATATCAGCCTGCACCTCTCTCCTACAGTTGGTCCCGCATGCTTGGCAAAATCTCCCTGATAAGCGTTGAGAATATCCGTCTGAATAGACCTGGCTTCCGTGAAGTCGCCGCGTTGGGCGTACACGCTCACAGCTTCTGGCATTCCTCCAACGAAATAGTAGATGCGGAGAAGGTCTTCCAGCCGCTCTTTGAACACTCCCATCATGTCGAAGTTGGCTGACTCTACGATAGATTCAAGCTGATCTTCGCCCAAAGCCTTCAAGAACTCCAAGAAGGTCATCGGGTGAACATCTATGAAGTTCACCTTGCCCACGGGGAAAGAGATGCCTGCATTCAGCGCCACGCCCAAAAGCGATCCTGCGACTGCTATGGCGTACTCTGGAGCGTCCTCGCAGAAATACTTGAGAGAGGTGAGCGCACGCGGAACTGCCTGCACCTCATCCAAAACGATGAGCGTGTTTTGCGGTTCGATGCGCTGCCCAGTGAATGCGGAGATGCCCGAAACGATACGCTTTGGATCTAGGGACCCATCGAACAAAGACTGCATCGCCGAATTGTCTTCCATGCGAACATAGGCAATGTTTTCGAAGCAGGTTGATCCGAACTCCTTGAGTAGCCAGGTTTTCCCAACCTGCCTGGCGCCACGAACAATCAGCGGCTTTCTGTTGGGAGATTCTTTCCACTTTTTAAGATCTTCTATGAGGAAGCGTTCCATCGTTTCATCCTTTTACATTGGCATTTGGAGTTGCGTCAGCAAGGCAGTCCTCGTTTGCGTTCCACATTTTTCGACCGAGCTTTATACTATTGAATCACATTTTTCGACCGAACTTTGTGGTTATTACACACATTTTTCGATGGAAAAATGTGTTTCAAGACACAAATCACACGTCGAGCCAATGAAAAAGTCCTAGGCACGACATCTTAAGCCACAAAACTTAGGGGCTTAGTCCCATGAAATTGCCCCATAAACACGAATGGCGCCCCGCTCCAATGCGGTGGCGCCACCCATGCTGCAAGAAAGGGAAATGATTTTGCCCTCAGGGTCGCTTGGGGGTACGGCCCTTGGGCCGGGAGCCGGGTGCTGCGTTTGGGGTCGCTTCTCCGGTTCCCGATGAAAGGAAGGTTTTCGACTGCGCCGATGCTTGGGGGAACATCCGCGCCGTCTTTTGTTGTCAAAGCTCCTTCTGACTTCTTCGGAAGCTTCTCTCTCGCTCCCGACATCTAGTAGTATGCTGGCCTTGCCTTAAAGGAACCTTAAAGTAGCTGAAGTTTTTTGAAAAAGTTTCGTCCGGCTTTGACCCGGCGAATCGCCTAGTCACATCGCCAGCTCGCCTAGCTACTCACCCGCCCTGTACCCACGCCTAGCCTACATTTGACAAGACACGAACACGCATTGAACGTCAAGACCGCTCCTTGGCTTGTAAAATCTAACTTGGATTGGTTATGGCCCCGTTACGCCCGCATCGGCACACGTAGCGAACCACCATAACACCCGGTTTTTCGGAGGCCAACTTGAACGCAAATTTGGACAACAACAGCAGTTCGAAGAAGCCCTGGGCAATCATTAAATGCGTGCTGCTGGCGCTGCTGTACATGGGCATTCAAATTGTAGTGACCTACGCGTTCCTGTTCGGCGCCATCGCTCTGGGGTCAACCTTCAACGATGCCGTTCAATTCACTGTAGACAACGTAATGGCCGAGACCGTGATAAGCATCGCCATACTCGCGTGCGCATTGCTGATTCCACATCGCGTGAGCGGAAAGCCCAGCTGGCGACCAGAGCTCAAGATGTTCGGACCAAATCGCACGGGGAAAGCATCGTCCATCATTCCCGCCGTTGGCATCACGTTTTTCCTCACGATGACGTTCGACATCGTTGGAGCGTACCTGCTGCCAGGATTCGAATTCGAGAACTCGCAAATGCTAGATGCCGGCACCACATACCTCATGGGATTTTCGCCCGCTCTAGGCATGATCATTTCAATTGTGGTGGTGTGCATCGTGGCGCCTTTTGGAGAAGAGCTGCTGTTCCGTCGCACCATGATTCCCATTTTGGAAAGGCGCTTTGGCACCACCGCTGCTGTAATCATCAGCGCGTTGCTTTTCGGCTGCGC
>CADBOM010000086.1 GCA_902796325.1 uncultured Coriobacteriaceae bacterium | reverse complement strand
TGGTGTTCGACCTCGGCGGAGGTACCTTCGATGTTTCGATCCTCGAGATCAGCGAGGGCGTGTTCGAGGTTCTGTCCACCGCTGGTGACAACCACCTAGGCGGCGATGACTGGGATCAGCGCGTCATGAACTGGCTGGCAGACAAGTTCCAGGCAGAAAATGGCATCGACCTCCGTCAGGACAAGATGGCCCTGCAGCGTCTGCGCGACGCAGCAGAGAAGGCAAAGATCGAGCTCTCCGCTGCACAGCAGGCTCAGATCAACCTCCCGTTCATCACTGCAGATGCCAATGGCCCCAAGCACTTGGATTACACGCTTACCCGTGCAGAGTTCGAGCGCATCACCTCCGACCTGCTGGATAGGTGCAAGCAGCCTGTTCAGTCGGCAATGAACGATGCAAACCTCTCCATGGGCGACATCGCCGAGGTTCTGCTGGTTGGCGGCTCCACCCGTATGCCGGCAGTCCAGGACCTTGTTAAGCAGATCACCGGCAAGCAGCCCAACATGTCGGTCAACCCCGACGAGGTCGTGGCACTCGGCGCTTCCATTCAGGGCGGCGTTCTCACCGGAGACGTTGAGGGCATCCTCCTTCTCGACGTTACCCCGCTTTCGCTGGGTGTCGAGACCATGGGTGGCGTGATGACCAAGATGATCGAGCGCAACACCACGATTCCTACCAGCAAGAGCGAGATCTTCTCCACTGCAGCCGATGGACAGACCTCCGTTGAGATTCACGTCCTGCAGGGCGAGCGCGAGATGGCAGCCGGCAACAAGACGCTGGGCAAGTTCCAGCTGGTGGGCATCCCGGCAGCACCTCGTGGAGTTCCGCAGATCGAGGTTACCTTCGACATCGACGCCAACGGCATCGTGAACGTGTCGGCCAAGGACCTCGGAACCGGCAAGCAGCAGCAGATCACGATTTCGGGATCCACTGCTCTTAACGACGACGAGATCGACAAGATGGTCAAGGACGCAGAGTCCCACGCTTCCGAGGATAAGAAGCGCAAGGAAGAGGTCGAGGTTCGCAACACCGCAGATAGCCTGGTGTACTCCACCGAGAAAACCATCAAGGATCTTGGCGACAAGGTACCGGCAGACACCAAGAGCACCGTCGAGGCAGCAGTTGCAGATCTGAAGTCGGCAATGCAGGGCTCCGACATCGAGGCTATCAAGAGCAAGACCGAGGCTCTGCAGCAGGCAAGCTACAAGCTGGCCGAGATTGTATACCAGAGCCAGCAGACAGACGCTGGCGCACAGCCCAATCCGGGTGCGCAGCCGCAGCAGCCGAACAACGGTGACGACACCGTGGAGGCCGACTACGAGGTAGTTGACGACGACGACAAGGACAAGTAATCATGACCCAGAATCCACAGAATGAGACAACCGAGCCCATGGACGACGAAGCCGTAGAGGCAGTGGAAGCCGAGGTAGTCGACGACGTGGATGATGATGAGGCAGTAGCTGGCCAGGCCGGTGGAGACACCGGCCCGGCCGATAACTCGGATTCCAAGGTCGACGATAAGGACCAGATCGCTCAACTACAGTCGCAGCTGGCAGACACCAAGGACAAGTACGTTCGACTGAAGGCCGAATGGGACAACTACCGCAAGCGCACCGCAGCCGAGAGGGCAGAGGAGCGCAGCCGCGCCAACGAGAGGCTCGTCACAAATCTGCTCCAGGTGCTCGACGACATGGAGCGTGCAATCGATAACGCATCCGGCAACGAGGACGACCCGATGCTGGCTGGTGTGAAGGCAATCTACAGCAAGATGACCGATGTTCTCACCCGCGAGGGACTTGAGGCCATCGATCCCAAGGCCGGAGATCCGTTCGACATCGAGTCGCATAACGCGGTGGCGAAGGTCGACGACAGCACGGTTCCCGAGGAGAGCATTTGCCAGGTGTACCAGAAGGGGTACAAAATGGGCGGCAAGCTGCTCCGCACGGCCATGGTTACGGTTACAACCGGAGGGCCAAAACGTCAGAAGCCTACGGAGGAATAGCAACGGGTTTGGGATGCCTACCCGATTGCTTTAATGGCATGCAAATGGCATCCAAATCTTTGCAGTTTCGAGGTAACGCACTATGACAACCAAACAGAAATCGTACTATGACATCTTGGGTGTCAGCAAAGATGCTACCGCCGACGAGATAAAGAAGGCTTATCACAAGCTGGCAAGGCAATACCATCCAGACGCCGGTGGCGATGAGGAGAAGTTCAAGGAGATAAACGCTGCCTACGAGGTTCTCTCCGATCCCAAGAAGCGCGAGCAATACGACATGGTGGGCGAGTACTCGCCGTTCGGTGCTCAAGGAGGGCGTCCAGGCTCTCCAAACGGAACCTGGTCATACACCACTACGGGTGGAATACCCACCGACTTCGAAGACATATTGAAGAACTTCGGAGGTTTCGGCGGAGGCAGGGGTTCCGGATTTGGAGGCTCTTGGAGCGATATATTCAGCAATGTGAATGCGGCCCGTGGAGCTGGACAAGGTGGCTATGGGCAGCCTGCTAAAGGCAGGGATGTGCAGACCACGCTGGAGATAACCTTCGAGGAGGCGTTCTCCGGAACTCAGAAGCGCGTGAAGATCAGGGTTCCCGGTACAAGCGAAACCGAAGAGGTTCTTGTGAAGGTTCCCGCCGGTGCAGTAGACGGTGGAAAGCTTCGCTACAAGCACAAGGGCGAGTACGGACAGGATGGAGCCGAGAGGGGAGACCTCTTGGTGGTTACCAAGATCAGGCCACATCCCTTCTATTCGCGCAAAGGCGCCGACGTGCTCATGACGCTTCCGGTGACGATTTCGGAGGCAGCGCTCGGATCCAAGATTACGGTTCCCACCCCAGATGGAACCAAGATCAAGCTCAAGATTCCGGCTGGCACGCAAAATGGCAAGACCTTCTCTATATCGGGCAAGGGTGCCAAGAAGATCAAGGGCAACGGCAATGGAGACTTCAAGGTAACGGTAGAGATTGCCGTGCCGAAGAATCTCACCCGCGCTCAAAAGGAGACCCTGGAGCAATTCGATAAGGCTACCAGGGAATCCGGTCAGAGCGTAAGGCCGTACATAGATTCAGCGGCAGGTAAGTGACCTGCTTTTAGATAAGGGAACGGGCGCTGGCATCGGGGTCTGCGATAAGCAGCGCGATCCGGCGCCCTTGTTCCCACTTAAACAAGATGGAAGGTGGAGCAGATGGCACGGGATGATGATGACTACAACAAGCCGCTATTTATGATTAGCGTTGCCGCGGAGCTCGCAGGTGTGCACCCGCAGACGCTCCGTGCATACGAGGCCAAGGGCCTGGTTTCTCCAAAGAGAACCGCAGGGAATACCAGAATGTATTCCAGGGCCGACATTGATAGGCTTGCCCTGATCGGCGACCTCACCGATGAAGGCATCAACCTCGCAGGGGTCATCCGAATCCTGGATCTTGAGGGGCGCCTCGAAGAGCGCGAGAAGAAAATCGAGGAGATAGAGCGCAAGAACAGGCAGCTCGAGAAAGCCGTGCACGACCTTCAGATGAAGCAGACGATAAACGCAATCGTCAAGGTGAACGACGAACCGAAGTTCCCTTGGGATGGCAACAAGTACCGCGGCTCGCTGGGTGCTGGCATCGACGACGGCGTTGACGACGGTGTCGATGGTAGCTTTGGTGGGGGAATTCTATAAAACCCCTTCAAATTGCCGGCGAATTCGGTGCAGAATCCGCGCTCATGCGCAGGCGGCGCCCACGTG
The DNA here is from genome assembly GCA_902796325.1 of uncultured Coriobacteriaceae bacterium. GTDB lineage: Bacteria > Actinomycetota > Coriobacteriia > Coriobacteriales > CADBOM01 > CADBOM01. The sequence goes on along the minus strand of CADBOM010000086.1, from coordinate 1,118 downwards.
CAGGTTATGCGTAGCGACGCTCAAGTGCAGGCGGTGCTCGCGAGCAAACGAGTTCATGAGCAAACGATGCGGAAAATTTTTTACCAGGCTTTTCGGGGTTAAGCCCCAAAGCCAGACTTTTATGAGAGGAGCAAGCGATGAGAATAGACAAACTGGCTGTATCTGCCCAGGAAGTGTTCCAGTCTGCGTACTCCATCGCAGCTGATGCAAATTCGGCCATGATGGAGCCAATGCATTTGCTAAAGGCGCTGCTCGATGCAGGCGAGAACAACATAGACGCAATCATAGAGAAGGTGGGGGCTAGCTCGGAGGCTATAGACGCCGCGATTACAGAGGAAATTGCCAAGGCTCCCAAAACAACCACACAGGGCGGCATGGAGATGCCAACCATCCCCAGCATGGACCTAAACAACGTGGTTGATAACTCCGTGAAGATCGCATCGCAGATGGGCGATTCATATGCGACTACCGAGCATATGCTCATTGCCCTTTGCGACGACAAGGGCGCTGCTGGCAAGGTGCTTAACCTCAACGGGGTAACCTCGAAGAGGGTCAAGGAGGTTTACGAAGAGCTGCGTGGTGACACCAGGGTAACCGATGCCACGAGCAAGGCCGAGTTCGAAACCTTGGAGCGCTACGGTCACAACCTCACCGAGGAGGCGAGGGCCGGCAAGCTCGACCCTGTGATCGGAAGGTCCGAGGAAATCAGGCGCACCATGCAGGTGCTGTCTAGGCGCACCAAGAACAACCCGGTTCTGATCGGCGAAGCTGGTACCGGAAAGACCGCAATCGTAGAGGGCCTTGCCCAGCGCATTGCTTCCGGGGATGTTCCTTCTTCGCTCAAAGACCGCGACATCATCTCTCTCGATTTGGCGGCAATGCTGGCTGGCGCCAAGTACCGTGGCGACTTCGAAGACAGAATGACGGCAGTGCTCCGCGAGGTTGAGAAATCGAATGGCAAGATCATCCTGTTCATCGATGAGTTGCACAACATCGTGGGCGCTGGCGCCGCTGGAGACAGCACGATGGACGCCCGCAACATGCTGAAGCCGGCTTTGGCCAGGGGCACGCTGCACACCATTGGTGCAACCACGATCGACGAGTATCGCAAATATATA
>CADBOM010000085.1 GCA_902796325.1 uncultured Coriobacteriaceae bacterium | reverse complement strand
CGGGATTAGTTGGATCGGTGAACTCGTCCTTGATCCACTGGCCGTCGTTCTCCGGGAACATTGCGGCGCCGCGGAATGTGGGAGCGTGTCCTCCGACGATGATCTCGGGGTCGTGGATGTCGATCTCGAGGTTCTCGCAGGCATATTTGTAGGCCTCTGCCCTCTTGAGGATTCCGTTGAGATACGGATGGCTCATGTAGAACTCGGTGTAGGCCCTGTACCTGGAGATGTTGATGATCGGCTGCGTTGTCCTGTACTTCTCACGAATCGTCTTGATTCGATCGGAAACAGGCTTCAACTCATAGGTCATTGTTGCCTCCTCTAGTACGTCCTGTGCGTTGCGCACAAAAAGAAAAGCACTACGGCAATTCCCGTAGCACAGCGCACAATTTATTAACTGCCATGATTATATTGCTCATTTTGAACTAAGGAAACTTTTAACGCATTCAAATTAATTATCAAGCGAGACCGAAAGTAAATGGCCGTACGGTTTCTTAACCTGCGAAGTAAAATTAAGAGCTCTGGCAAAATGATGGAGAGATTATGCGCCTCGCACAAAATATCTACCCGTGTATGGTCTGATACAACGCAGGCACAATAGGTTCCATAGGCACTGCTCGAGACAGCCTCAATTGTCCGAAATCCGGAGCTAGAGGCTTATCCTAAGACCGTCATAAGCGGCGTAAACGTTGGTTCCGTCGATTTTATTATCCAACTCCTCAGTGGTTATTGGCTCGTCGAACTGCATCGAGAGGTGCGTTAGATAGCACTGGCCCACGCCTAGTTCGCCTGCAAGTGCAACCGCATCGTCTATGGAAAGGTGCTGCTCCGGCGTCCAATTGCCGCCGTTGTAAGTAGCATCCACAACCAAGATATCCGCACCCTCCACTATCTGGCATGTTTGCTGGCATGGCCATGCGGTATCTGGTATGTACGCCACCTTCTTATCCCTGCTATCCGTGCTATATGCCGCCGGAACATCAATCAAGTATCCGAATGCGCCGGGACAATGCCTTGCGGCGATTGGCGTGTAGGAGATGCCGTCGAACTCAAGCCTATCCCCGATCGACTGCTCGTGAATCTCGAAGGTATCTGCCATGAAGTCGTAATGCGATGCTATGAACTCGGATGTCTGGCGATTGCAGTAGAAATCGAGCTTTGCCAAGCGCTTCAAGATAACGTAGTACTCGAACTGCAGGATTCCACCAACGTGATCGACATGCTCGTGGGTAAAAAGCACACGGTTGACGTCTCGGATGCCCGCGCCCTGCAGCTGCTTGTGAATATCCGGACCGGCGTCGATCAGGGTAACCTCGTTACGCACTATAGCGGCGGCGGCATTGGTCCTCACGGCCCTGGGGTTCACGGCAGCCTCGCGGCAGGCTTTGCAATTGCAGTAGAAGGTCGGTACACCACACGATGCCCCAGACCCCAATATGAGCAACTGGGCCTTGGTGGATTCGGGATCTTTGTCGGCGCGCTCACGCCTATCGGCTTTCATGGTCTCCAGAAGTTCCTCGGACCATCTCATTTCGGACCCTCCTGCCCTCTGCTACTTGCCGTCTCCATCTATCACCAATTGCAAACTTTGGCCCTTGGGTAGCCTTTGCAGCCTTTGACCTTTGGTAGTTTTACCCAGACCCACGAAGCTGCACCGCCCCAACGGGCACGAGCTTGCTATCCAGCAAGATAATACTGCACCGCCGCACAACCAAATGTCCAAGGGACACTGGCCGCGGGAGCAAGATTTCTAAAGCTTGATTGAATCGCGCAGCGGCAAGCGAATTAATGTCCGGTCGCTGTGATAGTTTTATCGAGAAGATAGAAGCCGGAGCAATCAGCTGGCGGGAACCATCAGGAGCTTGAAGATGAAGTTAATGCACTTGGCAGATCTGCATATTGGAAAACGCGTCAATGGATATTTCATGACGGACGATCAGATAGACGCTCTCCGCCAAATAGAGTCGCTGGCAAAGGAACAGAAAGTCGATGCCGTTCTGATGGCGGGAGATGTCTACGATAGGCCAGTTCCTCCACTGCAAGCAGTAAACGTAATGGATAGGTTCCTCACCAATCTCAATGATGCCGGCATTGAAGTCTTCATGATAGGTGGAAACCACGACAGCGTGGTGAGGCTGTCGTTCATTTCAACAATCGCAGAAAGGCAGGGCCTGCATATTGCCAGACCGTACGGCAGCGATGGTCCCGAAATCGAGAAGCATGTTCTGGAGGACAGCCACGGAAAGCTCAACGTTTACATGCTTCCGTTCATAGCCCCTTCTGACGTGAGGAGATTCTTCGACGATATCGAGCTGGGAAGCTACGACGATGCCGCCAAGGCCGTAGTCAACGCAACAAATATAGATGTCTCTGAGAGAAACGTGCTTCTAGCGCACCAGCTGGTAGTTGGAAGCTCGGATCCAGAGCGTTGCGATTCCGAGGAAATCAACATCGGCGGATTGGACATGATAAACGCCTCGGTTTTCTCGAATTTCGACTACGTGGCGTTGGGGCATCTGCATTCCCCGCAGTGGGTCGTCCGCAACAAAATCAGATACTGCGGCTCCCCACTTAAGTACTCGTTCTCGGAAATCAACCAGAAGAAGTCAATAAGCATCATAAACATAGGTGGCAAGGGAGAGGTATCGCTCGAAGAGCACTTCATCGCTCCCCCACACGAAATGCACGAGGTGCGGGGCACCATGAGGGAGATCAGGGAGATAGCGAAGGAAAACCCAGGTTATCGAGATTCTTATATAAGAGCCGTTCTAACCGAATCGGTTTCGGACGCAGCCTCGAAGCTCAGAGACCTATTTCCATATCTCATGAAGATAGAGTACGAGTTCGGCGGCAACTCGGAAGGCGACACCGAGCTATCGCATGAGAGGCTGCAAGGCACTGACCCCGTTGGAATATTTCAGGAATTCTTCGCAAAAATAAACGGGGCCGAAATGTCCGATGAAGAACTCGCTGCGTTCAAGAACACCGTGTCGGAAATCCCCAGAATGAATCGAGAGGACGACGATAAATGAGACCCACGTACCTAAAGATGAGAGCCTTCGGTCCATACGGAGGAGAAGAAGAGCTTGATTTCAACAGTCTTGGCGAAACCGGCGTGTACCTCATCACGGGTCCAACCGGAGCGGGAAAAACCACCATCTTCGATGCAATCTGCTTCGCCTTGTACGGGAAGCTCAGCTCCGAGACCAGGTCAGCCAACGAATTTCAGAGCGACCACAGGCAAAACAACATGGAAACCATGGTCGACCTCATGTTTGTGGTTAGAGACCAGGAATACGAAGTCGTTCGAAAATTCAACCGACATAAAAGCAGGGATACCGGGCAATACGAGTTCGACAGCTCGCAGTCTGTAGAGCTCACCCTTCCAGATCAAACGGTAATCTCGAGGCGCAAAGATGCAGACAACCTTATCAGGGAAATATTGGGCTTGGACTTCGACCAGTTCACAAAAATCGTGCTTCTTGCCCAGGGACAATTCAGGAAGTTTCTAGAAGCGGACACCGCGGAGAGAAGCAAGATCCTGTCCAACATCTTCGACACGAAGATGTATTACGCAATCACCATGAGGCTAAAGGACAAGGCCAGGGAGTTAGACGAGAATCGCAAGACATCCGAAAAGATAATCGTGTCGAATTTCGAAAACATCGATTGCTCTGGAATACCCGATTCGAATATCGAAGATCAGATTGCCAGGGGTGTGATTGCCGCCGAAGAAATTCTCAATTCACTCGAAGACATAATAGGAGCAGATAAATCGATCTTGGAAAAGCTCTCCATAGAGAAAATCGAGGCCATAAAGAAGCAAAACGACATATCCAAGAGAATTGGAAAGGCCGAAACCCTTGTCGAAGCCAAGGCGAACCTTGATAAAGCTCAAGCGGAACTAGCGGTTCTGGAGAACCAAGTCGGGCAGTTGAGAATTGCCAACGAAAACGAAATGGCAAAAGAGCCCGAGAGGGTCGCCCTATCGAACAGGATTGCCATCGCAACCAAAGACCTATCCAAATATGACGAGTTGGAGCTAGAGCAAAAATCACTAGAAGATTCGAAAAGAAAACTGGAAGACAACGTGTTTGCCTCCGAAAAGGCCAGCCAGAAGATAGCCAACCTTGAAAGCGAGATTTCGGAGAGCGAGAAGAAGCTCAAGGAGATTGGGAACCCGGAAGCCGAAATTCAGAAGGCATCCAATCAAAGGGAAACCCTCGACAGAAGGAGCAGCGACCTTGGCGATCTTGTGGAGAAGTGCAGCGAACACGAGAGAAACATCCATGCGCATGAGCGTGCAAGGGATAAATATCTTAAGAGCAGCTCCGCATTTCAAAACGCCGCAGCGGACAGGTCGCGCATAGAGAAAACGTATCTCGACTCCCAAGCGGGAATCATCGCCAGCGAACTATCTGACGGCGAACCGTGCCCTGTTTGCGGGTCTACCCAGCACCCGCATCCGGCTGTGATGGTAGATGGCGCCCCAACCAAAGCGCAAGTAGATAAAGCAAAGGGAGCGGAAGATTCGGCCAGGGAAGCCGCCAACAAACTATCGCAGAAGGTATCCAATCTCGCCGGGACCATGAATGCATCTGGAGAGTCGTTAGGAAAGCTGGCCGCGAAAACCCTTGATTTAGATTGGCAGCCAAGCGAAGACTTCGCTTACGGCGCAATCGATGAAAACACTTGCCTGAGGATATCCAAGCTTGCCAAGTCTTCCATCGAAGACACTAATGCCGAAATAGATAGAATCAACAAGGAGCTGAAGAACCTCAGCAATCAGGTTGCATTGGGAAAGAAGCTGGAGAAGAAGCTGGAAACGAGTAGGGCAAGCCGCCAGGATCTTGAAAACGAGAAATCTAGCATCGATTCCGAGATAGCCGGACTGAAGGTCCTAATCGGCCAGCAGCAAAATACCATAGAAGATACCCTGAGCTCGCTGGAGCACAAGAACAAATCCGAAGCCAGCAAGGCAATCGAAGACCTTAAGCGCAGGGAATCTCAAATGCAAAAATCGGCAAAAGAAGCAGCCGATAAACTCGCGGCATGCAACATGGCCATGAGCGAAGCGAAGGCGCGAATTGCTGAGAACGAGAAGACTCTCTCCGGGGAAACGCCAGAAAATTTGGAAGAGCTAGAAAAAGCCCATGAAGAAATCAAGGCCAGGTCCGCAAGCATCGACAGCGCAATAACCAAGGGCAGCTCAAGAGTCGCCAACAATCAGCGAATCTTCGATAACTGCAGCAAGAGGGTCAAAGAGCATGAGCAGCTCGAAAAACAATGGGAAATCTATGACAAGCTCTACCGAACTGCATCCGGCGGGGTCACCGGTGCCGACAAGATAACCTTGGAAACATACGTGCAAACCGTGTTCTTCGACCAAATGCTTGCGATGGCCAACAGGCGACTCTCGATTATGAGTAGCGGGCGTTATGAGCTGAGAAGAAGAATGGCCAGCAATGGCAAATCGAAAGTAGGGCTGGATCTTGACGTTATGGACTACGACACGGGAAAGCAGAGGAGCGCATCCACTTTGTCTGGCGGAGAAGGATTCCTGGCATCAATGGCCTTGGCTCTTGGCGTATCCGATGTAGTCCAGAACAATGCGGGCGGTATCGGGCTTGACTGTATGTTCATAGATGAAGGCTTCGGGTCACTCGATGAAGACACCTTGAGCCTAGCCATGAAAACGCTTGCACAGATTGGGTCCGACAACAAGCTAATTGGAATCATCTCTCACATAGACGAGCTCGAAAGAGTTATCTCGAAGAAGATAGTGGTGGAGAAAACACATAGTGGAAGCCATGCGACGATCAAGCTCGACTAATTGTGTCGTGCGCACGTCAAGTTGGGTCTGCCACATCGAAGTTCGCGACCTAAAAATCTGCAACCACGAATGTGGCGCCATGACGATGCCGAAACGCCGGACTTCAACATCAGGCTCGACCGCTGCAGTTGCTATCTGCTGCCGTCACTGCCTCTTTGTATCGTCGCCGTCTGATTTGGAAATGCCCTCGTCAACAGCTTTCCTATCCTTGTCCCCGTTCTTATTTGGACGCCGGATGATGAAGAAAGCTATGACCAGCAGTCCAATACCAACGATGCAAAACACAAGTGCGAATATCCCGAAAATCGATGCGCTTGACATTGCAAACCGCCAATCATGTCGTCTGGAACAGCGTATTAAGCAGCCACCCAATTAGAAAATGAGCCGGCATCTAATGATACCGGCTCATCGCATTTCAATGGAGCGGCGAACGGGACTCGAACCCGCAACAATCAGCTTGGAAGGCTGAGGCTCTACCAATTGAACTATCGCCGCATGTCAGTGCGTGTTGGTCGGGGTGACTGGATTCGAACCAGCGACCCTCTGCTCCCAAAGCAGATGCGCTACCAAGCTGCGCTACACCCCGGTTTCGCACTCACAACACATAGGAAGTTTATAGTTTCGAAATGCCAATGGCAACTTAAAAACCGTGACCGTCACGTGAAATTTCGATTATTTTCTTCTCAGAAGTTCGTCTTTGAGCATGCGGAGTGCCTGTCCCCTATGCGAAATGGCGTTTTTCTGCTCCATGGTAATCTCGGCCATGGACAGCTCCCCTCCATATTCATCCGGAAGAAATAGCGGGTCGTACCCAAATCCTTCGGATCCATGCTCGTGATCGTCGATCTTGCCCTCCACCGATGCCTTCGTGCTAAGCTCGGTGCCATCCTCGTCGATGAAGACTATCGCGCAGGTGAATCTGGCGGTTCTATCTTGCTTGCCCTGCATCTCGCGCAAAAGCTTTGCATTGTTCTCCGCATCGTTGCCTTCGTCTCCGCAATACCTAGAAGAGTAGATGCCGGGCGCGCCTCCAAGAGCGTCGACTTCCAAACCAGAATCGTCGGCGATTGCCGCCATTCCGGTTTCCCTATGGGCAGCCAAAGCCTTGATCCTCGCGTTCTCGGTGAAGGTAGTGCCATCCTCCACCGGAGAGGGGAAGTTGCCAAGTTTAGAAAGCGGCACGAACTCGTACCCGTCGATATCCACTATGCTCATGATTTCAGTGACCTTGTGCATGTTCGACGTTGCTACCACCACGGTTTTCTTCTGCATGCATACCTCTTTCGGTTCTTCCAAGTTCTTCCAAGGCTCTCTAATCCTCCAGAGCTTTTCGTTGAAGCTCTCTAATCCTCCAAAGCCTTGCGCTGTAGCTCCAGAAGCTCGTAAAGACCCAGCTGGCCAACATCTAGTAGCTTGTCAAGCCTTCCCCTATCGAACGTTGCACGCTCGCCAGTGCCCTGCACCTCGATGAACTCTCCTTTGTCGTTCATTACGAGGTTCATATCGATCTCGGCTTTGGAATCCTCATGGTAGTCAAGGTCAAGCAAGATCTTTCCGTCCACCATGCCCACGCTAACTGCAGCTATCTGCGAAATCAGCGGCACGGTCCTAACTTTTCCGGCCTTGTGCCAGGTTTCCAAGGCATCGTGCAGGGCAACCCAAGCTCCGGTTATCGAAGCCGTCCTGGTTCCGCCGTCCGCTTGTATAACGTCGCAATCTACGGTTACCGTGCACTCGCCCAGCATTTTCATATCCACAGCACCCCTAAGGGACCTGCCGATAAGACGCTGTATCTCCTGCGAACGCCCCTTGCGACCATTGGTTTCCCTAGGAGTGCGTTTGGTGGTGGCTGCCGGAAGCATGGCATATTCGGCTGTCACCCAGCCCTTGCCCTTGCCTTTCATCCAACCTGGAACAGACTCCTCTATCGTCACCGCGCATAGGACCTTGGTGTCGCCGCATTCCACGAGGCACGATCCATATGCATTCTTCAGAATATTGCGAGAAATCTTAACGGGCCTGAGCTCGTCGTCTGCCCTATCGAAAGAGCGGTTTCCTATCATAAATGCATCCTCCTGTTGCGCTCGAAGCACTACGAGCGTTCGATTCCCCGTGCGGATTCCACCGCACGATTCGAAAACGATTCTCTATTATAGGTTTTGCAAATGCTAGCCAGCGCAGTAGTTGGGTGGTTGCCGCCATAGTGCACGGTTCGTTGCATGATGCCGCGCGCAAACATGCCGCTTTACGCGAACGTGTACCGCATGCAAAGGCGCATGTTATTTGTTACGCACCGCGGCACTATGACGTAGCCCATAACCAACATGCGCAAAGTTGAACAGCGGGAGATGTTAGATGAACCAAGATGGCATCTGCTATGGAGTCTCTCTGGTGGTTCCCATCGGGGATTGTGCGGAAGATGATAAAACCAGAATCGAATCTGCTCTCCAGCAGCTTCGCCATGTTGATGAATGCAAGGACAGCGATCTTGGCAGCGAGGAGAAGATCCGAGGTTGCCAAGAGGACGAGTTCAAGTGCCAGCTAATCATCGCTCCTTATGGAAGCCAAAATGGCGACGACGCACTTGATGCAAACGCATTCGTCGATGCAATTATCGGCAGCGTCGAATCAAATGGGTCCAACGAGCAAGTGCTCGGACACCCAACTGCTCGCCCTGCTGTTGAGGAGTCCACAAATGAGGAGTCCACAAATGAGGAGTCCACAAATGAGGGGCCCACAAAATCGGTCGTCGTGGTACCTTCGCAGGAAACACACGCCCGGGCATGCAATGAGGCGCTGAAGCACGCTTCGGGAGAATACGTATATTTTCTAGACGAATACTCTAGCCTCAATGAGAATGCTCTGGAGAAACTCTATCTCCGAGCATCTGCATACGATATCGACACGATTGCCCTAGAAGACGTCGCCATATTCGATGACGAGGGTCGCGAGCGTCTGGAAGGCGAGTTCATCCAGCTCTACGGAAAAGACGGGCACTATGGAAGAACGGGGTCGGATTCCCAGTATTCGGGAATCTACAGCGGCCGCCAGCTCTTCTCGAAAATGCAAGCAAAGCGCGAGTATTGCCCGCTAACCAACGTCTTGGTAAAACGCAGCCTGCTGGAGCAAAACGGCATGGAATTTTGCATGGACAACCACCTCGACAAATGCCTTTGGATGATCGAGTGCCTAGCGGTTTCGACTAGAGTCATGGTGGAAAATCGCAGCCTTTCTACATGCACCATTGGCCCCGACTCCAAATTGCTCCAGCGAGATGCCATACCATATTCGGTTGCGAGCCTGGCATTGCTAGACAATGTGATGCTGTTTGTCAAAGAACAAGGCTTGGACCACGGCCCTAAATGTGATCCCCTGTTTTGCTCTCGCGTGATCGAATACACAGATGAGCTACTGGATAAATCTCATTTTGCACTCGAGGCGTCTAACAAAAGCGAAGTTGAGAAGGCTGCAATTGAGCAAGACGTGAGGATCCACATGCTGCTCACCAGAGCTCCTGGCTGGCAAATGCGGGACGAAATCGCTTGGAGAGACAGAGAACGCGAAGACCTGAAACGCCGGATTTCCGAGATGGAGGATAAGGGCTCTAGACACGGTCTGTTCTCGAGAAGCAAATCGGGCAAGCAGCAAAAAACCGGGAGCACGAGGGCCGCGACAGGCGCAGCAGGCTCGGCGGGAAGCGCCGCGAACTCCACAAGCCACGCCAGCGCAAAAGATGGCAAGCCCGGCAAAAGCCCGAGGATAATCGCATCTATCACCACGTTCCCGCTGCGCATCGACGCGGTGCAGAGCGCTATTCAGAGCGTTCTCGACCAAACGCTAAAACCCGACGCCGTTACCCTATGGCTTGCAGAGTCGCAGTTCCCAGAAGGCCAGGACTCTCTCCCAAATTCACTCCTGCAAATGCAGGAACTGGGGCTGACCATCGAATGGTGCGAGGACATCAGATCGTACAAGCGCCTCATATGCGCCATGGAGAAGTATCCGGACGACCTTATCGTGACCTTCGACGACGATTTGCTCTACCCAAGAGATTCGATAGAGGCTCTCTACAGCTCATGGTTGGAGCATCCAAATGCAATCAACGCCCTGAGAACCCACAGGATAACCTTCGAAGAAGATGGTTCCGTTGCTCCATACGCTTCATGGAAGCAAGAATGCAACGAGATTGTTGGCACCGAGCGAATGGACCTTATGGCAACCAACGGCGCTGGCACCCTCTATCCGCCGCACTGCCTGCCAGACATGGCCTTTGACCGGGAGAAAATCAGGGAGATTGCACCTACGGAAGACGACTGCTGGTCGAAGTTCATGCAAGTGATAAACGATGTTCCCGTGGTACTCGCAAAGCCCTTCGACAAACTGGTCTACGTACCTTGGACCCAGGAAGCGTCCGCATTGTGGAGCACGAACCAGTTGGAGGGCGGCAACGACCTGGCCATCAGAAAATTCCTGGACGAGTACGGCCCTGTAGTTGGCGGAAGCGACAAACTGGTTTCGAAGCTGAAGAGAGATTTGTAGAGAGTTCCGCAGTAGCTGCTATGAGCGTAGTTGCCATGAGATAGCCACAAAATGCCACCAGTGATATAAGATGTGGATAGGAAGCCCAATCGCAATCGCGACATGTGCGAGTTTGGGTTCTGGGCAAAATTGAACCGGAACCGCGGCATGAAGGAGCCAGGTTCTGGACAGCTCGTTTTCATGGCTATCCGGGTTTCAAACAACTCGGATTAGCTGGCAAAGGCATTTGTCATGCTGCGCCCATCCCAATGCAGCGCACATGATCCATTGATAGGAGGCCAAAATGTTTAAGAAGATCTTGGTTTCATATGATGGTTCGGAGCCTTCGATCAGAGCAGTCGAGCAGGCGGTTGAGCTTGCCGTTATTTGCGAGGCGGCGGTGGAAATCCTGCAAATAGTTGGCGAACCCGAAGAGAGCACGGCTGCATTCGAAACCGCAGCTAGGCAGGCAATGGTGATAGAAGACCCAAACGCCGAGGAAGAATACGACAACAGGTATATCGAGGCCGCAATCGACGATGCGGTTGAAGCCACGAAAGATTTGGTGAAGCCAATAGACGACGCCAACCTGGACCTTGAATACACCGTGATGATAGGCGATCCCAAGGAAATGATTTCCAAGCACATCAATGCCGGCGATTATGACCTTGTCGTCATGGGTCGAAGAGGACTTGGTGCATTCAAGGGGCTTATCGGAAGCGTGAGCCAAAGGGTTCTGCGAGATGTTAAGGCGCCGGTCATGCTGATAAGGTAAGGCCAGGATAAGATCGACCGCATAAATGACATCGGGCCTGCGAACTCAATTCGGTTCGCAGGCCCGATTTTCTTTTGCAGCAAAAATCTTTGATGCCAGCCTTAGACTTGGCGATACCTAGCCATGCGCTGCCGCTTTATCTGCTCGTACATTATCCAACCCACGATTATCCCCGAGACAAAGCCTCCCGCATGGGCCTCGATCGCGATACCCGGCGTAAAACCCACCATCACATTCGCGACCAGAAGGACGAAGTAATACACCAGTGTGCTCGAAGAAACCGGATGCGCGAACACAACCGGGTTCTTGCGCTCGCCTATTATGAGAACCCCGTACGCTCCGAAGAGGCCGAAGATGGCTCCGGATGCGCCTACAACGGATCCCGCAAGACCCAACATGTTGTACACGGCAACGAAGAAAAGGCCGCCTACAATCCCCGACACAAAGTACAGGATCAAAAACTTGCCAACCCCAAACACCTTCTCGCAAAGCTCGCCAAGAAAGTAGAGGGAAATCATGTTGGCGAGAATATGCGCAAACCCGCCGTGCATGAACATCGACGTTATAAGCGTCCACCATCTACCATGCTCTATGGCCGACGCCGTTAGCGCTTGGCTGGCTATGGCATTGGATATTCCAACGGGACCATAGTACATGGCAATGAACACAATGGCATTTATAACTATCAGGACGATAGTGGCTATGGGATAGTCTCTTTTATTCGACATAAAACCTCTCGAGTGTGTTTTCGGGAACAATCAATAGCGCTATCGATACGCGCATTGCGCGTTATCTCACAAGCTCTCGTTGCAAGAGCTTACATTGCATCCGTTCCGTCGATATTCTTGTTCTGGGCAAGGGCGCATCCAACCAACCTGCCAAACGTAACGCTACGACCGTGGCTGCTACCCGGGCAAGTTACCGGATACGAATTCGCCCAATAATCTCCCTGCACGTTGCCCACAGCATATAGTCCGGGTATTGGGTCATCCTCCTCCGTGCAAACCTGCGAGTTATCGTCAACATGAAGTCCATAAGGGAGTGAAAGCAGCCAGGCGCTTATCTTGGTTGCGTAGAATGGCCCTTGTTCACATGGCGAGAGGAACCTCTCCGGTACTCCGAAGTCCACGTCGTTGCCGTCGCGGACAATCTGGTTGTAGCGCTCGACCGTGGCCTTGAGGTTGTCTGCCGGCACGTCTATCTGCTCGGCCAGCCCCTCGAGGGTTTCGGCCTTCTTGTACTCGCCCGACTCCACGCACTTCTCCACAAGCTCCGGGGTGTTCTCGGGCAGAGCCGAGAACTTGTCGGGTTCCTGCGCCTTGAAATGCTCCATGTAGTTGGAGTCCCAGATTGTCCAAGCCACATTTCCTGGTGCCGTCATACGGGCGTTTGTAATCATGGGCTCGAAGGCGGTTTCGTTCATGAAGCGCTTACCGTAGCGATTGACGATAAGCCAGCTCGATGCCATGCCAGGACCTAGCACGGACAGGTTGACGGGGTGGATAATCGGAGCCGGATAACATCTTGAGAATGCAGCTCCTATCCACTTGCCCATCACCAAACCATCGCCCATGTTGCCGCCCTTGGGATAGTTCTCGTTCTTATCGGCTCTAAGGGATATTGGGCAGAAGCACTCCTTCATCTCGTCGTTGTCCGTGATGCCTCCGGTTGCCAAGATTACGCCGTTTTTGGCATTGAGCTTCTTGTATCCCTCATCCGTTTTCACGATTGCGCCGGTAACACGCCCATTTTCTTTTACCAGCCTAACCGCTGGAGAATTGAACATGAACTTCGCACCGTGCTTCAAGGCATCCTTATATGCAACGGTTACCAGGTATGTTGCGTTCCAGCGCTCTTTCTTAAGGTCAGACCCCTCTGGCACCTCGAAGAGATGGGCGGTTCTGAACATCCTGTACTTTTCCTCAAGGTCATACCAATCGGCACGGGCGGTTAGCCAGGAGTTCAACCTCACCGTGTATCCGTATTGCTCGGCCAGCTCCACATAATGAGAAACAACCTCGCCGCTGCGGTCTGCCCAAATTCTGATGAGGTTGTAGTTGGCCTGTTGCTGGCTCCATTGGTATATAAGGCGAGCAGCCTCGAGCGGATCGACGTGCACGCCCTCGCGCTCCTGCACTATCGAGTTAACAGCAGCAACGTCGGTTCCATGCGACGAAGGCTTGTCAAACTTCTCGGCGCAAATTACGCTCGCACCGGATTCCGCAACCGACTGAGTGGCTATGCAGCCTGCGATGCCGGCTCCGAGCACCACTACATCTGCGGTTTCTTCCGAAACGATATCGGTTATGGGCTCTGGATTCTGCTGCCAAATATGAACCTTTGCCATTGTTCTTCTTTCTACGAATCGTGCCGATAGATGCTATCGGCGCTGATAGTTGCCATCCTAATAGTTGCCGTCATAGCAGTTGCCGTCGATTTTCCGCTGGAGAAGACCCTTGAAGATAAGGCTGGAATTCTAACTAGAGGTCGGGCTGGTAATCCAACTGGAAATCAGGCCAAATATCGAATTAGAGCACTAAACCGCTGGCGTGCCATCGATGTTCTGACCCTTTGCCAAGGCGCTTCCAACCAGCCTTCCAAAGGTAACCCCGCGCCCATGATCGGCTCCGGGAAGAGTCACGGGATAGGAGTTGGCGAAGAAATCTCCCTGCATGCCGCCCACGGCGTAAAGACCGGAAATCGGGTAGTCATCGTGAGTGCAAATTTGGGAATTGTTGTCCACGCGCATTCCGTATGGCAACGCCAGGAGCTCGGCCCTGATTTTGGTTGCGTAATATGGCCCCTGCTCGCATGGAGAGAGAAACCTCTCCGGCACGCCGAAGTCCACGTCGTTGCCGTCGCGGACGAGCTGGTTGTAGCGCTCGACCGTGGCCTTGAGGTTGTCTGCTGGCACGTCTATCTGCTCGGCCAGTCCCTCGAGGGTTTCGGCCTTCTTGTACTCGCCCGACTCCACGCACTTCTCCACAAGCTCCGGAGTGTTCTCTGGCAGCGCCGAGAACTTAATGGGCTCCATGTGCTTGTAATGGTCCATGTAATTGGAATCCCAAACAGCCCATGCCACGTTTCCGGGAGCATTCAGCCTGGCATTGGTAACCAGCGGCTCATACGCGGTCTCGTTCATGAAACGGTTGCCGTCGCGATCGACGGTGAGCCAACTAGAATCGATCCCAGGGCCCAGTGGAGTGAAGTTCACAGGATGGATGATCGGCGCTGGATAGCATCTTGACCATGCAGCCCCTGCCCAAGCGCACATAGTCTGCCCCTCGCCCATATTCGCTCCACGCGGGAAATATGCGTTGAGGTCAACGTATTGCGACATCGGGCAGAAGCACTCCTTCATCTCCTCGTTGTCGGTGATGCCTCCGGTTGCCATTATCACGCCGTTTTTGGCAACGATCTTCTCGATGCCCTGCGCATCCTTAACTGCAACGCCTACCACGCGTCCGTCTTCTTTAAGCAGCTGAAGGGCCTGGGTATCGAACATGTACTGGGCACCATTCTTGAGCGAGTCCTCGTATGCAATTCTCAGCAGATACTCTGCGTTCCACTTGGTTTTCGGAACATCCTGACCTTCGCGAACATCGAAAACATGAGCCGTCCTGAACATGCGGTAACGGTCGTCCAGATTGTCCCAGTCGGCACGGGCTGTAGCCTCGGTGTTGAGCCTGACCGTATAGCCGGCCTCTTCCGCCATCTCCACATAATGGGTCATAACCTCGCCGGACTTGTCCACGAACAAGCGAATTAGGTGATAGTTGGTTTGCTGTTGCCCCCACTGATAGACGAGTCGCGCGGCCTCGAGAGGGTCGATGTGAATTCCAGCTCGATCCTGCAACACGGAATTGACGGCTCCCACGTCTATTCCATGGGCAACAGGCTTGTCGAACTTCTCGATGACTATTACAGAAGCGCCGGCCTCTGCAGCAGACTGCGCGGCTATCACGCCCGACAATCCAGCTCCAACAACCACCACATCAGCTTCGCACTGCCCGTCAAAATGATCTATTGGTTCTGGCTGCCCCTGCCAAACATGAGCTTCTGACATAGCAAACTCCTAGTCTTAAAAATTGAGCGTATATTAACTACAATCTTGGTGGAAACCGCCGCAGATTAAAAGACCTCCACCGCAAATGCGCGGCATGCATCGCGGTATGCAACATGCATCTAACTCCAGTCCATCTAATCGGCCGCGTTTTCCAAACCATTCAATCTTCGTCATTTAATTTAAAGCCATTTTGACCCAGTTAGCAAAATATCTCACATCGATTGGAGACCATCATGAACGGCAAGGAGCGGGTACTGAAAGCCATTTCGTTCGAGAAAGTAGACAGGGTTCCAACCTGCGTGCTCGACGGACATGCCTGGATTTGCAACCAGAAGGGAATTGCTCCAGAAGAGCTGGCCATGATGGACGACGAGAAGGCTGTGGATCTCTTGCTTGCAGCCTACGAGAAGATCGACAGCGACATGGTGTTTACCTCGGCCGGCAACTACATGGCATTCCATGACATTCTCTCGAAGGTGTGCGGTAAAGATGCCTCCAAGGGCGAGCACCCATCCGCAGGGGAAGTTCTAGAGCTCAACCCCGAAGAGATAATCGGGCAGATGGATGGCCACCCCGCGATGGAGTCGCAAAGACGGCGCATCGAGTTCATGAATCAGAAAGTTGGAAACGAGAAGCTGGTTATGGCTTTCTCGGTGGCGCCGCTCACCATGGTGTCCACGCTGATCGGAATGGACGATCTC
This sequence comes from uncultured Coriobacteriaceae bacterium, assembly GCA_902796325.1. Taxonomy (GTDB): domain Bacteria; phylum Actinomycetota; class Coriobacteriia; order Coriobacteriales; family CADBOM01; genus CADBOM01. The sequence continues at coordinate 1,686 of CADBOM010000085.1, read as the reverse complement.
ATGATGGCAACCATCGAGGAGCCAGAAACCGTTAAGAAGCTCATGGACTTCTGCATGGTGATTACCAGCTACATCATCGGAGACGAGGTTGAGCACGGAGCCACTGCCGTGTCCACCGCAGATCCGGTCTCGTCTTCGAAGATCATCAGCGAGGATACTTTCCTCGATCTATCGCTGCCGGCAATCAAGAAATCGGCTTCCGAATGGCGTAGATACGGCTGCCCGATAATGCTGCATATATGCGGAGACTCATCTGGACGGCTGAAGAACATCCGTGACCTAGACATAGACATCTTATCGCTTGACGGAGGAGACCTGCAGCAGGAACTCGATATCGCCAGGGGACACTACGCGATCTTCGGAAACATCAACACGGTTTCCCCGCTGCTAAACGGCAGCGCCGACGAAGTTGGAAAGACAGCCCTCGAGCTATGCCAGACCGCGGGAACAAATGGCGGGTTTATACTAGCCCCCGGTTGCGACCTTGCTCCGGCGACGCCGCTGGAGAATGTTCTCGCGATGATGCAAGCGGCAAAGGTGGCAGCACGATAGCTACAGCGTGTTAGCAGTGTTGCATTAGGGACAGCGTGTTAGCAGCGTTGCGTTGGCGACAACGCGAGCAGCATCACGCTAACGGCGCCGTGTCATTGTCGCCACAACGGCGGCGATGCTCGCTATGGTGCCGAATCATTGATACCACATCATTGGCGCTGCACCAGCGGCAAAGGTGCCATCCGCACCAGCACCTTTGCCGCACAGAAGAGAAGGGAGCCTATTCCTGAGCGTAGACTTCCTTCTCCACAACAAGATCGTTCTTGATCTTGCCCACGAGCTTTTGCAGCGCATCGATTACGTGCGGCCTAATATCCCCACCAATCATGACGTACATCAGGCTATCTCCAACATGGCAGATGCCTTCGTTCAGCCATACCTTGATGTAATAAATTCCATCGTATGTATAGGCCTCGGCTATGGCATCTTCCACACCTTTAGCGTCATAGCTAAAATCAACGGCTTCTACCTCTCCCAAACCCTGAACGCCCTGGCGAACCTGAGCTTTGGGCGTAATGCGCACGACGCCGTTGTGGGTTAGAAACATGCCGCATTTGTCTGCGTTCTCGCTTGCCTTGGCCTCTTCGAGCCATTCCTGCATGTTGGGTTCTTGCTTCGCCATTATTCCTCCAGTATTCAAGCAGTCGGTACTTATGCCATTCCTTCAAAAAGCTGCGTAGACAGATAACGCTCGCCGGTGTCAACCGCAAATGTCACGATTGTAGAGCCAGGATGCTCCGAAGCGACCTTCCGGGCTGCAGCTAGGTTAGCACCCGTCGAGATGCCAACCAAGAATCCCTCGCTCTTGGCAATGCATCTAGACTCTTCTAGAGCATCTTCAGTGCGAACCGCGATTGCCCCTGCAATTGCGTCCAGGTCCAGTGCCTGCGGTATGAAGTTGGCGCCTATTCCCTGTATTCCGTGCGAGCCCGGGGTAAGTTCCTCACCCGCCAGGGCCTGTCCGATAATCGGGTTTTCTGCAGGCTCCACCGCATAGCATTTTGTTGCAGAGCCCTTCTTGCCAAAGTAATGGGCGCATCCGGAAATGGTTCCACCAGTGCCAGCTCCGGCCAACACGAAATCGGGATCTGCTCCCAATTGCTCGAAAATCTCCGGTGCCGTGGTGAGCTCGTG
>CADBOM010000084.1 GCA_902796325.1 uncultured Coriobacteriaceae bacterium | reverse complement strand
CCGAGTCTACGAATGCATATATGGAGAAAAGTCCGGCCAATGAGTACCCGGCGATGCCGCGTCCATGAGGAGACAAGCCCTGCGAACTCTCGAATAAGGAAATCTGATCCTTCAAGGCAGCGAGAAACTCTGGGGCGCCTCCGGCAAACATGCGCTCCTGAGGACTGCTCGCAGAATCGTTGTCACCAGCATTATCCGCGCCACCATCATGATTGCCGCCCATCGATAAACCAGGAGCAAGCCACGGGGTGAGCCACGTATCCCAATCGCGAACGAACACTCTCACAACGCTCGATCCAACAAGATCTGCGGTCTCAATATTTGCGGCATGGTCGGGAGAATCTACAAGGTAGATGCATGGAGCGTCTTCGGACGATCCCTTTCTCTCAAGCACCAAGTCAAGATCGGCTCCATCGAATTCCCGCGTCATAATCGGCACCCCTTTCCGTACTCCACGCGTGCGCACTCATATCGGCATCTCGCTCCAAGGTCCGCTATTAACGACGCAACTTTACGATGATTTTCATTTTAAATATCCTGTTCATATTCCAAGACTAATATTGGAACGGAAAGAGCAATTCCAATCTGAGCGAGCAATTGGAAAACCTGGAGAGCATTCAGAAGGTAACCTCGAAAACAAGGAAGTGGTCTCGATGTCACAGGCAGTGAAGGCACAGCAGAAACCATCCCAGAACTACACATACACCGTTTCCATGAGATGCCAGCTATGCAGGGCATGCGCATGCAAGTGCCCGCCGTTCTGCATTTCCTTCGTAGGAGGACGCGCAGTGATCGACCAATCTAAATGCACGCATTGCGGAGCCTGCTACGACGCTTGCAAGTTCAATGCCATCGACAGAGAAGAGATCGCATGATGGCAAGCAGCAACCTTCCCCAAACCCAACAGGAAAGGATTGACTGGCTGGTGGATTACCTCCTTGCAGAAAGCCCTCGCTACAACGGCATGAGGATTCCGCAAGATCCGGACGACAAAAAGCTTTTGCTTCGAGCCCTCATGAATGTACGCGAGCCCGCCGAGGTATCCCAAGAGTTCCTGCAGGTTCAAGACGAGTATTTGCGAGAGCGCTCCAGAAGCGTTGGCATAACGAGCCTGGACGATCTAGAGCCGATGAAAGACAGCAACGGTGAAACCTATCTGTGGCAAGGAGACATCACAACGCTTGCCGCAGATGCCATCGTAAACGCGGCAAATAGCCAGATGCTGGGATGCTTTGCTCCAAACCACAAGTGTATCGACAACGCCATTCACACGTATTCGGGCGTGCAGCTAAGGCTTGCATGCTACGAAATCATGAAGAACCAGGGCTATCCCGAGCCCACCGGCATGGCCAAGATAACTCCTGCCTTCAACCTGCCAAGCAAATACGTAATCCACACGGTCGGCCCCATAGTTGGGATGAAGCTCACCCAGGGTGACATCGCGCTTTTGAGGCAATGCTACAGGTCGTGCCTTCAGCTGGCAGACCAAAACGACTTGCAGAGCATAGCGTTCTGCTGCATTTCCACGGGGGAATTCCACTTCCCAAACCTCGATGCCGCGAAAATCGCCATCCAAACGGTTGCAGATTACAAACGCGAGGCAAAGAGCCACATCAAGGTGGTGTTCAATGTCTTCAAGGAACTGGATTACAGGATCTACCGAGAACTACTCGGAATCGATAGCTAGGGCTGCCGCAGCCATATCGTCATGCGAAGCCATACTCATAGGAGCTGGAGCTGGCATGTCCACTTCGGCGGGTATGGAATACGGTGGAGAGACGTTCGAAAGGTACTTCTCCGACTTCGCGCGCAAATACGATGTTCATGACATGTATGTAGGTGGGTACGCCCCATTCGAATCCTTGGAGGAAACCTGGGGATTCTGGAGCAGGCTTATCAAGCTGGAGAGGTACGACATCCCCGCTGGTGCGCCATATCTGAAGCTGCGCGAGCTGGTTGACGGCATGAACTACTTCGTCCTCACCACCAATGTGGACCATCAGTTCCAAAAAGCCGGATTCGACAAGAAGAGGCTTTTCTACACGCAGGGAGATTATGGTTTGTGGCAATGCTCCAAGCCGTGCCATATCAAAACCTACGACAACAGGGAAGCCATAATGCAGATGGCAGCCCAGCAGGTTGGTATGGAAATCCCATCCAGCCTGTTGCCGAAATGCCCCATATGCGGAGCGCCGATGTGCATGAACCTGCGCCTTAACTCCGACTTCGTGGAAGACGACGGGTGGAGAGCCGCCAACAGACGGTACTCGGAATTCGTTCATGCGAACGCCCAAAGCAAGATCGTTTACCTGGAGCTGGGCATTGGCAGCAACACCCCAGGAATCATCAAGTATCCATTCTGGCAGCTCGCAGCTGCAAACACGAAAGCCACATACATATGCGCAAACCAAGGCGAGTGCATCTGCCCGGCAGTGATGGGAAGCCGTGCCGTATTGGTAGACGGAGACATCACGCAGGCTCTAGACGATATCTCCCATGTCATCGGGCAAGCAACCGCATAAACATCTGGCAAGCGCCCGCTTAAGCTCCCGTATCTGGAATCTTTCATATAGGCTGCCGATGGCACGCACCCGCAGTACGTCTGGCAAGGGTATCATTGCATCAGCGACACATTGGAGCTTGGATTGATTTCGGCTAACGATATTCCCGATCAGATACATCCAAGCTGTCTGTTAGATAGGAGCACCGCATGTACGGACTCAAAACCGAGAGCTGCTTCGACAGCGCACATTTCCTAACCGACTACTTTGGCAAATGCGAGAACCTCCACGGCCACCGTTGGAAAATCGTTGTTTACCTCAAACAAGGAGAGCTCCAGAAAGACGGCACCATGAAGGACATGGTCGTGGACTTCGGGGTTTTCAAGAAAGCCGTGAGAGCCCTCACCGAGGAATTCGATCATACCTTCCTCATCGAGGAGGGCTCGCTCATGGACAAGACCATGGAGTGCCTGAAGGAAGAGGGATTCAAGCTTACCGTGCTGCCTTTCCGCACCACGTCGGAGAACCTTGCCCGTTATTTTGCAGACAAGCTGATCGATCAGGGATTCCCCGTAAGCCAGGTAGATTGCTTCGAAACCCCGCTCAACTGCGCGACTTACTACGTTGATTAAGCTACGTTGATTAAGCCTGGTCTTTTTCGACTAAGTTTGGATTTCTCGACCAAGCTTGGCTTCATCGACCAACCTGGGCTTTCGACATAGAGAAACAAATGGTGCTAGCCAGATATAACTGACTAGCACCATTTTTATTTCAATTGCGGCGTTGAACACGCCCGCTAGCGTGCAACCCGGCAAGCGCATGGCAGCGAGAAGTCCGCTACTCCTGCTGGCTCTCATACACCTCGTTTACCACTGCAAGCGCATTGAGGCTTCTGGGATAGCCGATGTACGGGACCAATTGGGAGACCACATCGATCAGGAAGTCCCTATCGTTGCCCACGTTGAAATTCCCCTGGGTATGAGCCGCAAGCTGCTTCTCGCATCCTCCCAATGCGGCTATGAAGCAGAAGGTTATCATCTCCCTCTGCGCCAAGCTCAACCCGGTACGCGTGTACCAATCTCCAAAGCAATGTCCGGCAAGCCACCTGTTGATGTGCCTCGTCTCCTCCGGACCCGAGTCTTGAAAGCCCTTCATCCCATCGCCGAAAATCTGCACCTGAGCATCGTTGCCCTTCTCAACTCGATTTTCGATAATGGTGGTTGCCTGAGGCTCGAGGGGCAGCGCCACGCCGTTCTTCTCGAACACGGAATCCATGGCTTTGATGAACGGATGGACCCTCCCGATGCCAAGGTAAGCACTAGCTTGATACACGATCTCTCGAATCTCGACCGGAGTCACCCCATAATTCATCGCGGGCTTTATCATGGCCGAGAACGTCTCCAGTGCATCGCACCCAATGAGAGCTGCCAGAATTGCGAGGAATCTGGAATCCTCATCCAGCTTTCCCTGGCTCACCACCTCGTCAAATGAGAAGTTGTCGTACCTCTCTGCAAATTCTGGATCTGTAATCGAGAACATCCCGGTTTTGCCCGGAAACATCTTCTCGTGACGCTCCCTTGCAGCTGGGGTAAGCTTTGGTTCCATATCCATTCCTCCTAAGCACGATTTTGATGAGTGCGGTTTCGTTCATGCGCTTCTAGCATACGGGACCTTGAGCGCGCCAATGCTGAATGCGAGATGCCGACGCGGATCCGATATGGCGGCAATGCATTGGCACATAAGATATACTTTCTGCTATCCAATATTATTGCAAAGGCAATCTAGGAGGAAAACATGGCAGGTGAATTCTGCGCAACGTCTATTCGCGCATATACTCCGGAGGATGCGCAGCAGTGCATGGACGTTTGGAACGAGATTGTGAGGGAAGGCAACGCATTTCCACAGAGCGACGAGCTCATACCCGAGGTTGCAAACGGGTTCTTCAGGTCTCAGTCGGCAGTTGGTGTAGCCGAGATTCCATGTGATGCACAAATTGTGGGACTCTACATCCTTCACCCCAACAACGTGGGACGCTGCGGGCATATCGCAAATGCCAGCTATGCCGTTAGCTCGGACCATCGCGGCCAGCGCATTGGAGAGATGCTCTTGAGAGACTCCATCGTAACCGCACGTCAACTGGGATTTAGAATCCTTCAGTTCAATGCCGTGGTGGCTACCAACGAAGCAGCTCGTCATCTGTACGAGAAGGTTGGATTCAAGCCACTGGGAACCATTCCGGGTGGGTTCCTCATGGACGACGGACATTACGAGGACATCGTTCTCTACTATTACGACCTTACAAAATAGGGTTCCGCAAGGTTTGCACTGCGAATGCACTGCGGGATGTCAAGCGAGCTTCCGGAGCAGCAGTAGAAACACAGCGCAAGCAGTGAATAATCAAACAAGCATAGAAACAAGAAGGAGCCGGCCACATGACCGGCTCCTTTCTTGTAAGTGGAGCTTATAAGCCGAGCTTAAAAGTGGAGCTTTCATCCCAGAAGCTCTATGACAGCCTGGATGCTGCTGGCTCCTAGCTTTACGCTACTTCGGCCTCGTAGCCAGCGTCAACGACGGCTGCAACCAGATCGGCATCCGCCACATCCTTGGAAAGCTCAACTACTGCCTTCTTGTCGTCAAGGCTCACGTTTGCCTTCGTAACTCCATCGATGCCCTCGAGAGCCTTGGTAACATGGGCCACGCAGTGCTCGCACATCATGCCCTCTACATTCAGAGTCTTCTCCATGCTGTTCTCCTCTTCTACGGTATTAGGGTCCTTGTTTTCAACTTCCGGAACGATTTCGTTACCAGAAGCCTTGTTGCCACTATTCTCTTCTGCGGAGCCAGTATTCTGCTCGGCCGAGTTTGAATCTTCTGCGCCATGGCCGGGAGCCAGCTCAATTGCAGCCTGCGCCGAACCGGCTGCTAGCTCCTCCTGCACCGGTTCTGCTGCCAGTTCCGACTGCACCGAACCAGCTGTTAGCTCCTCCTGTGCCGACGTTACGAACTTGGGCTTCCAAGCGCGTAGCCTTAGCGCGTTGCTCACAACGCATATTGACGAGCAGCTCATTGCCGCGGCGGCGATCATGGGGTTAAGCGTTATCCCAGCGAAGGCAAAAACCCCGGCGGCAAATGGAATGCAAATCGCGTTGTATATCAGCGCCCAGAAAAGGTTCTGCTTGATGTTTCTCATCGTAGCGCGGGAAAGCTGAATTGCCGACGGCACATCGAGAAGATCGCTTCTCATTAAAACCATGTCCGCGCTATCCATTGCGATATCGGTACCGGCCCCGATGGCAATTCCAACATCTGCGCTTGCGAGCGCGGGGGCATCGTTTATGCCATCGCCAACCATGGCAACGCCACCGTCTTGCGAGGCTCTGGAAACTTCCATGGCCTTCTCGTTTGGCAGGACACCTGCTATTACCTTGTCGATGCCGCACTGCTTTTGCACCGCCCTTGCAGTGCGCTCGTTGTCGCCTGTGAGCATGATGGACGAGACACCCATGGCCTTGAGCTCTGCAATGGCCCTGGCGCTGCTGGGCTTGATTGTGTCGGCGATGGCAATGACGCCGATGACCTTCCCATCTTCCGCAAAGAAGAGCGGGGTCTTTCCCTCATCTGCCATGGTCTCGGCCAAATTGGAGAAGCTGCCGAAATCGATGTTCCTGCCATTCATCATGCGGGCGTTTCCGGCAAGGCAGAGCTTCCCGTCCACGACTCCCTCAATTCCCTCGCCCGGAGTTTGCCTAAACCCATCAACCGGCTTGTATTCGGAATTCATAGCATCCGCATACTTGCATATGGCTTGTGCAAGCGGGTGCTCCGAGAGCTTTTCCAAGGAAGCCGCCACCGATAGCAGGCCATCCCTGTCGATGCCCTCGCCGGTTATCACATCTACAACCTGCGGCTGGCCGGTTGTGATGGTTCCGGTTTTGTCGAATATCACGGTCTTGATGTCATGCGCCCTCTGGAGGGAATCGGCAGATTTTATGAGGATTCCGTGCGTGGCTCCTCGGCCCGTGCCAACCATGATTGCCGTTGGAGTTGCGAGGCCAAGCGCGCATGGACACGAAATCACGAGCACCGAAATTGCCTTGCCCAGCGCATCCTGCAACCCCGCTCCCACGACCATCCACACGATGAACGTAACAACGGCTATGGCTATGACGGCGGGAACGAACACTCCGCTTACCTTATCGGCGAATTTCTCGATAGGCGCCTTGGAGCTCGTGGCCTCGTCGACCATCCTGATGATCCCCGCAAGAGCGGTCTCGTCGCCAACATGCTCGGCATGCATGGTAAACCATCCCGACTTGCTAACCGTGGCCCCAATCACGGTTGACCCCGCGGATTTCTCCACGGGAACGCTCTCGCCAGTGATGGCCGACTCGTCAACTGCAGCCACGCCTTCCAGCACGGTGCCGTCAACGGGAATTCCCTGCCCAGACTTCACGACAAGGGTATCCCCCACCCTAACTTCCTCGACTGGAATCTCCTGCTCCACGCCATTAACGAGCCTGATCGCGGTTTTTGGAGATAGATCCATGAGCTTGGTAATGGCATCGGTGGTCTTTCCCTTTGCACGAGACTCGAAGTATTTACCAAGGGTTATCAACGCCAAGATCATGGCGGCCGACTCGAAGTACAGATCCATGGCCGCCATATGCGCGGCCATCATGTCTCCGGCACCGAGGGCCGCGCCCATCGAGTAAATAGCGTATACGCCATAGACCGTGGATGCCGTGGCACCTAGAGCTATGAGCGAGTTCATGTTGGGGGCTCCATGCACCAGCGATCCAAACCCGTTGGTGAAGTACCTGTAGTTCACGAACAGGACTGGCAGGAGAAGCAAGAACTCGGTGAAAGCGAAGGTCATGAGGTTCTGATCGCCCAGGAAAACCGATGGGAGCGGCCATCCGAACATGTGCCCCATGGATAGATAGAACAGCGGAATCGTAAAGATAAACGAAACTATGAGCCTATTGCGGGTTTCCCTGCGGTTTTTCTCGGCAATCTGGGCTGGGGTTGGACCCGTTTTAACGGCTCGCCTCCCGCTACCCCCGCTAGCCTGAGATGCCTCTTCAACTCGCGGAGTCGCACCATAGCCAGCTTTGCTCACAGCTTGGCTGACAGCCTCCAGCGTCTGAGGATTGCCGTCGTACTCCACTTCCATGCTGTTCTTAAGCAGGTTCACAACGGCGTTATCGACACCATCTACAGCTTGGGTTACCTTGGTTACCCTAGCCGAGCAAGCAGCGCATGTCATACCAGTTACATCGAATGCCTGCTTCATCTGGATTCCACCTTCTTATCTAAACATCTCCGCATATGATGCGGATGCGAACATCGTCAGGCGAATACAATCACCACTTACTTGAACTTCTTGATGAGCTGCATCAGCTCGTCCACAACCTCGTCATCGCCCTGGCGTATCTTCTCAACCACGCAGGTTTCCATGTGGTTTTGCAGAACCATGTCTGAAATCCTACGGACAGCAGACTCAACAGCCGCCAGCTGGGTAAGCACGTCTCCGCAATATCGGTTGTCCTCGATCATCTGCTTAACGCCACCGAGCTGGCCTATCGCCCTGTTCAGACGCCTCTGGAGATTGGCCTGGAACTCCTCGGATCTCTCCGTGTTCTTGTATCTGGCCTCCCCACAGCAGCAACAGCTTGTCGCATCACCATCATGCGCTGCCATGCCGGCGTCGCCTGTCGTATCCAATCTCATATCCTTGGTGTTCTCTGCCATTGGGAATCTCCCCCAACAAGTTGATTTCATTCGGTCTTTGAATAAATACCCCTAGGGGGTATCTTCAACCAGCATTATATATACCCCTCGGGGATATATGCGCTTAACATTGCAGCGATTTCTCTATTCGGATTAATGTTTGACGTGCGCGAGCTATAAGCGAGCTAGGCTTGGAGAATTTTTGACTTTAGCCGAGTAAAGTGCTCCGAAAATGAAAAACTCATGTCAAAAATAAAAATTCCCACTGTTCACATGAGGAAAAAGTGATATCGTCTCTACCAGTTAAGGAGAGTTATTACAAGTGAAGTTCTTTGCAGCATATCAGTGGTTTACCTACTTTACCTACTTCTTTATGGGTAGGCCTGCTGCTGAGTGCTCTGAAATCTTGCAATAGCTGTTCTTGACACGGCAAAAGCTTTGAGATTACGACCTCCGCAGCAGGCAAGCTGCGGAGGTCTTTTGTTTGCCCGGAATCTTCTTGCCCACAAGATCTGGCCAACCGAGATGAGCAGAAGAGCCCGAATCGAGCAAACCGCAAAGCGCGTAGCCGGAAAGCAATTTAAGCGTCAAGGTGGTTGCGCAGGGAATGCGCAGCCTGATGGAACGAGAACCGAGAAAACTGGAAGCCGGGAACGCTCCGAAGAACTGGAAGGAAAAAGCAAATGATAGTAATACTCAAGAACAACCCAGATCAGGAACAGTTGAACAACCTGATCAACTGGCTCAAGACCATGGGCATGGAGGTCAACATCAGCAAGGGTACAACGCAAACCGTGGTTGGACTTGTTGGTGACACATCCAAGATCGATATGGACCTCATCGCCGCGTTGGACATCGTAGAAGACGTCAAGCGAGTTCAGGAGCCGTACAAGAAGGCCAACCGCAAGTTCCATCCCGAAGACACCGTAATCAAGGTTGGCGACACCCAAATCGGTGGAGGCAACCTCACCATCATCGCAGGCCCCTGCTCCGTGGAATCCGAAGAGCAGGTTTGCACGATTGCCAAGCTCGTAAAGGACGCAGGCGCCACCATGCTGCGCGGTGGAGCATTCAAGCCCCGCACCTCCCCCTATTCCTTCCAGGGACTCGGTGAAGAGGGGTTGAACCTCCTGCGCGAAGCAAGGGAGCAAACCGGTCTTCCTATCGTCACCGAAATCATGAAGGCCGAGGACATCGACCTCTTCGACGATATCGACGTTCTCCAGGTTGGCGCTCGCAACATGCAGAACTTCGATCTTCTGAAGGTTCTTGGCTCCACCGACAAGCCCATCCTGCTCAAGCGCGGAATGATGGCAACCTATCAGGAGCTCCTCATGAGCGCAGAGTACATCATGTCCGAGGGCGATCCCAACGTCATCCTCTGCGAGCGCGGAATCCGCACCTTCGAAACCCAAACCAGGAACACCCTCGATGTTTCTGCAGTGCCGGTTTTGAGGAAGCTCTCGCATCTTCCCATCATCCTCGACCCAAGCCATTCCGGCGGCAAGCGCGACCTCGTGGCACCGCTTTCGATGGCATCTGTTGCAGCCGGTGCGGACGGATTGGAGATTGAGGTTCACAACCACCCCGAGAAGGCGCTGTCCGACGGACCGCAAGCCATGCTGCCAGATGCATTCGCAACGCTGGTCGAGAACCTCCACACCCTGCACGAGGCCATGGGAAAGATGAAGCCAATTAACTAACCGTCGATCATGGTTACTGCAACGCGGAGCATCTAGAAGGACGTTCGGAAAGACATCCGTCGACACTAGAGCCGCCCCAGCCGCTGCCTCAATTGAAAGAAACATAGAAAGACAATAGCCACGGACTAACAGCCACGGGCCGAAAGCCTAGGAAGTTATCGAAAGGAACAAAATGTCCTCCATTGAAGAGCTCAGGCAAGGAATAGACCAGGCAGATGACGAAATCTTGAAGCACTACCTTCACAGAATGGATTTGTGCGCGGAAATTGCCAAGGAAAAGAAAACCGAGAACGCCCCAGTATTGGACAAGACCCGCGAGCGTGAAATCCTAAAGAAGGTGAGAGAGGCATCTGGAGACAAGGAGCGCTATGTTAGCAGCCTTTGGAACACAATCTTCTCCACCTCGCGTGCATACCAGGACAAGCTTCTTGCAAGGCCAAGCAAGCTGGGAGAGCTAATCGTCAGTGCTCTCGAGGAGCCCGAGCAGGTATTCCCGCAAACCGGATCGATTGCCTGCCAGGGCACGGAGGGCAGCTATTCGCAGATGGCCGCCGACAAGATGTTCCCCAGAGGAAACCTAATGTATTTCGGAACATTCGAAGCGGTGTTCGATGCCGTGGAAAGCGGCCTGTGCAACTTCGGAGTGCTGCCCATCGAGAACAGCTCCAACGGTTCGGTGCGCGCGATATACGACCTTCTGCAGCAGAAGAACGCATATATCGTGAGAAGCGAGAGGCTGTTCGTAAGGCACGAGCTTCTGGCAAAGCCCGGAACCAAGCTGGAGGACATCAAGGAAATCCGCTCGCATGAGCAGGCCCTTGGACAATGCAGCAACTTCCTCTCGACTCTCCGCGGTAAGGTGAAGATCACCCCCGCCACCAACACCGCCGAGGCAGTACGCGAGGTTGCAACCAGCGATACCAACGAAATCGCAGCCATCGCCTCCCATTACAGCGGAGAATTGTACGGACTGCAGCCAGTTGCCACCGAAATCCAGAACAGTGACAACAACTACACCCGTTTCATCTGCATAGCCAAGAAGCCAACCATCTATCCCGGAGCCAACAGGATCAGCCTCATCCTCACCTGCAAGCATGAGCCTGGATCGCTTTACGAGGTGCTTGGCAAGTTCGCGGCCCTTGGGATCAACCTTCTGAAGCTCGAAAGTCTCCCGATCATCGGCCACGACTTCGACTTCATGTTCTTCTTCGACATCGAGGCATCTGTTAGGGAAGATGGAATCCTCGAGATGCTCACCAACCTTGAGCAGACAACCGAGAGCTTGGTGTTCCTAGGAAACTACGCCGAGATTTAGTGGAGATGGTGTCGTGGCCTAAACGGTTACATAGACTTCGGCAACGACAATCGCAACCCGGTGCTTCAATCCCGGAAAGAGGACCGACAAGAGGATTTCTCGGACTCGAAAACCCAAATCAAGCGCACCGTTCAATCAAAGCAAATGGGGAGGTTGCCAGAAGGCGGCCTCCCCATTTTTTGCATCCGCTTTGCACGTTTAATTATTTGCGTGGCAAACGATCTTGCATATAAAACCCAACTCTGTGCGGCAGCACTCTATGCGGCAGCCAGCCCAGCTCGCGTGGCAATCCGGCTATAACTGTTACGACCTACAGGTTAATCGCTCCCCTACAGGTTGATCGCTCCAACAGCCATGAGAACGTAGCCGATAAGAATGGCCACAGTGAACACGGGAGCGATGTACTTGATCATGACCGTGAAGAGTTTCTTCGCTTTCATGGTCACACCCTCCTGCTCCACCTCTTCAATCACGGCCTTGGGTTTGATAATCCAACCCACGAAGATGCAGGTGAGCAGGGCAACTATCGGCATCATGATGGTGTTGGACAGGAAGTCCAGGAAGTCGAGGATCTGGTGGTCGCCCTGCTGCCCAATTCCAAACAGCACGAACTCTGGGTCTACGCCAATCCAGACGTTGTATCCCATGTTCACCACCGTTGCCACAACGAACATGAATATCGAGCAAATAACGATGCTCTTGCCCCTGGAGCATTTAAGCCCATCGGAGACGATTGAAATGCAAGCTTCCAGAAGAGAAATGGAGCTTGTGGCTGCAGCGAACAGAACGAGCAGGAAGAATGCCGCGCCCATGAAGTTTGCAGCTGGCCCAAACTGCGAGAAAATCTGAGGCAACACCACGAACATGAGGGACGGGCCAGCGTTCTCGGCAACGCCAGCACCGCTTCCCGTTACAGCGAAGCAAGCAGGGATGATCATGAATCCCGCGAGGATTGCGATGAGGCTGTCGAACACCTCGATGTTCCTTACCGATTTCTCGAGGTTGTCCTCTTTGCGCAGATACGAGCCGTAGGTGACCATGATTCCCATGGCCAGCGACAGACTGAAGAACATCTGCCCCATGGCTGCAACCACCATCTCCACCGATATCTTCGAGAAATCCGGAATCAGGAAGTAGGCGATGCCCTCTGCTGCACCAGGCTGCATGCATCCCACAACGGTAATCACAACCGACATTCCAATGAGGACCGGCATCAGGATCTTGCTCGACTTCTCGACGCCGCTCTTAACTCCGAAGGCAACTACGGCGATGCAGATTGCAAGGAATATGAAGGTATAGACGAAGGTCTCGGGGCTAACCTCGGTGATGAAGCTGGTGAAGTACCCGCTCTGAGCAATCTGATCGGCAGGAGTTGTGAAGTAGGACACCGTATATTTGGTTACCCATCCTCCGATAACCGCATAGTATGGGGTGATGAGGAACGGCACGGCAGACGCCAACACGCCCACGAAAGCCCATTTCTTGCGGATGCTCTTGTATGCGCCGATGGTGCTGAGCCTGGTTTTACGGCCGAGTCCAACTTCTGCCATCATCAGGGCAAATCCAAACGTTGCAACCAGGAGCAGATATACGATGAGAAAAGCGCCTCCGCCATATTTTGCGGCGAGATACGGGAACCTCCAGAGATTTCCAAGGCCGATTGCACTGGCTGCAGCAGAAAGCACGAATCCCATCTTTCCAGAGAACAGGCTTCTTCCGCCCCCTGTGGTATTAGTCGACACACCGGTTTCCTCGTTCATATCCCCTCCATGCATTGCGCGTTGTTCTTGATTTTCGAAAATGCTGCACACAGCGGGAACGGTATTCATTGCCCGACAGTATCTATGCAGCTGTTAAACACATAGTTTGCATATTCTAGTTGTATAAATTAATACGCACAATCGAAAATCGGGGATATGTCCATGTAGACGTGTCTAAAGCCCACGAGCGGGGCAAGAAATACACCACGCCCGCAATAAGCAACTAAATAATGGGATATGAGAAAAAATCGCCGGCATCTTAGCAACAAGTTGTTGCCCTGCAAGCATCCTGGCAAAAAGTTGTTGTCTTCGTTGTATTGCTCATTGCTCTTTCTACTGGTTTATCAATGCAAAAACATGGCGGCCCCACAATCGATTGAGTGCAGAGCCGCCCAGGCAAATAGAAACTCAAATGCAATCCGGACCTAGTTTGGGTGCAAAAGGAATGCATATCGTTGACTTTTTCAAAGTTCGTTAATTTACGGCAATGCTCAACGCCCGGCTGCCGATTTCAACGTTGGAACGCCTCACCAGATTGGCAATCAGTACATGAGGCCGTTTAGCACCAGCTCTGTTAGCAGCAATGCCCCGTTAGTTCCCAAATAGGTCTTCGGCACCACGTTGTAGTACCCGATGGTTGGAAGAGACGTCTCTATTCCAGAGAAGCGCATTCCCTTGAGCTTGAGAGCTGCTATCGTGTTGCCGCTTCCAAATACAAGGTCGGCCTTGGTGTCCAAGATATCCCTCTCCAGAGCATGGGGAAATCCCAGGTTGCCGAGCATCTCCACCAGCTTGTCGTGGAACACGGAACTCTGTTCGCTTAGCACAGATGCGCACACCGGAACCATTCCAAAGTATCCAGTTAGAAAGCCAATATATGCATATAGCTCGGAGCAAGTTCCCTCGATGGAATACGGAACCGCCTTCGGCATTCCCGTGAAGGAATTCACTCTCGACACGAACACGTACGACCTTGCCCTCTTGCGCTCGCTATCTTCCAAAAACGCCGCGGAGTTGCAACCAAGGGCATTGCAAAGATCGAGCATCATCTTTTCGGTTGCCTTGTAGCCTATCGGTGGTCCGGGGCAAACATAATATGGCGTGCCATAAGTGCGCTCCAGGTAATCCGCGGTCTGCATGCCATATTCTGGGTGGATCACGACGTTCAGGGCTGCACTAGGGATCTTCGAGACCTCGTCCATGCTTCCGCTACCGCAAAGGAAGCAGTTGACCTCTATACCGCATAGCTCCATAAGGCGCTTGATCTCGAGCACATCGCCCATATAGTTTTTCTGGAACAGCGAGAGGCCCAATATGTTCACCGTCTTTGGGATCACGCTTTGCCCGGTCTTCGGTGGAACCTGTTTCAATAGCTCCAAGCACGCCGTCTCATGGCCGTGGCATACGTCACTCGAGAATCCCGGCGTCTCCAACGTTACAAGCGGCTTGCCCTTTCCAAGCACGGACTCGGCTATCCCCCTGATGTCGTCTCCGATAAGAGATGCACCCGGCGAGTTCACGATAGCCACAACATCGAAGCTCACGTTATCCCGCATATATTCCAAAACCTCGGTTAGCTTCTCCTCGCTGCCATACACATAGTCCGCATTGTCCAGATAGGTGCACGGAACGCGTGGCTGCCCGAAATACCACACGGGAGGAAAGTTCAGCGGATCGAATTCGCGCTGTCTTATCACCTGAGAATCCGAGGTAGCGGCATTGTAGAACTTGCATCCGGTGGGACCGTTGAGAATCACCAGCGATCGCTTTACCCCCTCGAGAGCAAAGATTATGCCGGAGAGGCTATCAGGCGTAATATTTTTCAAAAAGGTGTTCATCTTGCTCCCACTCCCCCTTCGCGCTCATCTGAATCAGTCTTGCCCAGCGTCTAGCAAGCACTAGTCCGGATTCAAAACCAACATCGGGGCACATTGGAATGGTGTCGGAAACAGGCACACCATTGGACACCGATGAAGAGTAGTTGGCAAGCAGCACATCTGGTTTGTATTTCTTGAGGTCGGAATCCCGATTTGCAGGGTTGTACTCCAGCTCCACGGGCAAGTCCACGCCCAGCCTAGACCTGAACCCCTCGTCCTGCGAGTAATCCAGTGCGCCTATCTTCACGATTTTCATTCCAATATCCAGCGCGGTTTTCAAAATCCAATCCAACCCGGAATTGAACGTGATCACCATGAGCTTCTTCCCGCTAAGAATTGGCTTGAGCTCCTCCACGGCCTGCTGGTAGCTCTGCTTGTTATCGTCGATAATCTGCTCGGCCACGTCCGGCTTTCCAAAGTAATCGCCAATCTCGCGAAGCCACGTGCACGTCTCGTCATACCCTATCGGGAATCCCCTGTCGTAGAACTTCGAGCCATACTCGTCCTCGAAGAACCTCCTCAGGGTCTTTGCAGTGTAATCGCTATATGCAGGCAGGTTGAGTTCGGCTGTGCAGAAGTTCTGAAGAGCCTCGGTTGTGGTGTCGTATATGAAACGGCAGTTAACCTTTACGCCCATACGGTCTAGGAATCCGCTCATGAGCTCGTAGTTTTGCTGAGCATTGGTTACAAGAGCCTTTTCGGCAACGATATTCACTGTTCCCGGCACCTCATCCACATCCTTGCGGATGAGGTTTCTGGCAAGCGACAGATATGAGAGGAACAGCCCCTGCTGAAAATCTCCCGACATGTTGCCATCCGCTTTGATGGGAACGATTGGCATCCCGGGTTCCGAGAGCTCCTTCATCCTATCTATGTCGTCACCGATAATCCCAGCAGGGCAAGCGCTAACTATCACGATTGCCTTAGGACGCTGCTGCTTTATGAGCCTTACCTTGGAC
Organism: uncultured Coriobacteriaceae bacterium; assembly: GCA_902796325.1. Classification (GTDB taxonomy): domain Bacteria; phylum Actinomycetota; class Coriobacteriia; order Coriobacteriales; family CADBOM01; genus CADBOM01. The sequence continues at coordinate 23,276 of CADBOM010000084.1, read as the reverse complement.
TCCAGCTTCTCCATGCCGCCGAACACTATCTCGGGCTGGCCCATCTCGGTGCAGTCGATGTTTGGTGAAAGGGCAACCGGGAGAAGCGCACCGCGTTCGAACAGCTTCCTACGTCCAGTCGAGCTAACCGACTGGTATGTGATATATGCGCAGCTCTTGGGCGAGTGGGCCAGGATAACGGCATCCTTTATGTGCACCGCCGAGCTCATGGCTCCATTGAACGCACATCCGTGCCGGGGCTCGCTTCGGACCATGTTCTTCGATAGATAGCGATTGGGGTTCGCAACATCCACCTCTTCCGGAACAGCCGCTTTTGATATGACTGTTGCCTCGCCCATCTCATCGTTTGCCGCCCGCTGGCTCTGTATATTTGTACCAAGAACTGTTTGCTCCAGCTCCTCGTCCGTTAGTGGCTTGGCCTCGTAAAGAGGACAATCGCCCTGCAAGGTTGCCGCCATCTCTGTGAATATGGAGCATATAGCGGGGCTCGTCCCCTGCTCCATGGCGGTCATGTTGTCGTGCTCGGCTCGCGTGAAAGCGTCGCTTCTGGGCACCTTCGCGAAAATCGGAAGATCCACCGCCTTGGCAAAACGCTCTACACGCTCGTCCTCGCCCTCGACGTTTCGCTGATTGTAGACAATCCCGGCAACTCGCTTCTCGCTACCGTCGTAATTGCGTATTCCACGCAAGATATTGTTTGCCGCGTAGAGCGCCATGAACTCGCCCGATGTGACGATCAAGATCGTATCGGCGTACTCGCGCCTAATGGGAACCGCAAATCCTCCGCAAACAACATCGCCAAGAACGTCATAGATGGTGATGTCGTAGTTGTCTTTGAGCTTGAACTGGTCTAGCAGCTCGAAGGTGCTGATGATTCCACGTCCGGCACACCCAACGCCAGGCTTCGGACCTCCGGCTTCCACGCAGCCGATTCCCAGATAGCCGCGCGCAAGGATATCGTCAAGCTTGTAATCCAAAGGCTTTGTAACACGCATGTAGTCGAGCACGGTTGTGAGCCTCAGCCCATGAAGCAAAAATCTTGTGGAGTCGTGCTTTGGATCGCATCCAATCTGGAGAACGCTTCTCCCCGACTTCGCGAAGGCAGCAGATAGGTTGGCGCTTATCGTGGATTTTCCAATGCCGCCTTTTCCGTAAACAGCTATTCGTCTCATCTACCCAAGAACACCAAACCTCTCGTTCTTGTTGTTTCGAGCAGTTTTTTAAAGTTGTCCTCTACCCCTGCACAAAACTCATGCCCGTTCCTTGCAGAAGAGACAACCCAAACAGCCCGTATCCTTTGGCCTTCAATCATTCTACTCAGACAGCCTGTGCATGCTGGCGATATTTGTAGATAGTTTCCATTTTTTAAAGTTAAACACTATCTGCCTAAACCTAAGAGCTGGTCCGCTCTCAATCTTCCCCATTCGTTACCCGAAGCAACGAAGTTAGAGACATCCAAGCACATGCAGCTGAATGAACAGGCAACCCCAGGCAAAACTCGCATGCAACACGCATACCAAAGCTGCATACATTTGCCGGTTCATTACCAAGCTGGCACATAGCCAGAATATAAAAAGAGAGGGAAACGGCCTTGGCCGCTTCCCTCTCGAAGATAACCGGGATTCCGATTCCAAATGCTTCTGCCACTGCAGAGATTAGAACAGGACTTCCTCGTCGTAGTAGCAGCAGGTGAGCATCTTCTCCATCTGCTTCTGGTCGATTGGCCTGGGGTTGGCACCGGTGCAAGCGTCGAGCAGAGCGTTGGCAGCGATGTCTGCCTTCTTGGACTCGAACTCCTCCTCGGTTACGAATCCCTTGCCGGGCTCGACCTTGAGGCCGCCCTGGCCGTACTCGTTGATTGCCATCGGGATGTTCATGAGGTGGTTGAGCTCCTCGCACCAACCGATGAGGTTCTCGACCTTGTCGACGGTGGTGAGACCACCAAGGTTGATGGAATCTGCAATCTGGGCGAACCTAGCAGCGGTGCCCTTATCGCCGGCGTTGAACTTGATGACCTTAGGCAGGTACATTGCGTTAGCAGCACCGTGGATGATGTGTCCATCCTTGAATGCAGCACCGGTCTTGTGAGCCATGGAGTGGACGATTCCCAGAAGTCCGCTGGAGAATGCCATTCCTGCGAGGTCCTGGGCATCGTGCATGATAGCGCGAGCTTCCTGGTCTCCGCTGTAGGAGTAAACGAGGTTCTCCTGGATCAGCTTGATTGCGTGCAGGCCCATTGCATCGGTGTACACGCTGTGAGCGGTGGACACATAGGACTCGATGCTGTGGGTCAGAGCATCCATACCGGTGAATGCCACGAGCTTAGCCGGAAGGGTTGCAACGAGAGCAGGATCGACGATTGCGACATCAGGGGTGATCTCGAAGTCGGCGATCGGGTACTTGATGCCCTTCTCGTAATCGGTGATGATCGAGAAAGCGGTGACCTCGGTACCGGTTCCGGAAGTGGTGGGGATGGCGCAGAACTGAGCCTTCTTGCGCAGCTCCGGCAGACCGAAGACCTTGCACATCTCCTCGAAGGTGATCTCGGGATACTCGTACTTGATCCACATAGCCTTGGCAGCGTCGATTGGCGAACCTCCGCCAACAGCGACGATCCAATCCGGACCAAACTCCTCCATGGCCTTTGCGCCCTCCATAACGGTGGTTACGGAAGGATCGGACTCGATGCCCTCGATGAGCTGGGTCTCAATGCCAGCCTCATGCAGGTTGCCAAGAATGATGTCGAGGTATCCGTTCCTCTTGATGGAACCTCCGCCGATGCATACCATAGCCTTCTTGCCCTTAAGGGTCTTAAGGGCATCGAGTGCACCCTCGCCATGATAGACAAAACGGGGGTTGATGTACTGCTGCATACAGCCCTCTTTTCTTTCTTTCACATGATTTACTGTTGGATGAGTTCAAAAAATGAACATCCCATTACATTTTCATATTATAAAAACCGATACCTGTTTGTAAAATCAATATCCCGTCAATTCAGATTTAGTTCATTCAACTTTAATTAGATATACAAGTCTAACTTTCACATGCAATCCACACTTTCGCAAAACTTGCCTTATCCACGCAGCCAATACCGAGAAACCCAGCATCAGCCTTCCCGATTAGTAGGACAATAGATTTATGCAAGATTTTTTGAATAAATTGAGCACTTGGCAGATTTTCGAAGGCAAACCCATTGCGCCAAGCATGCGCTAATGAACACGTTCATATGCTTGACGTCGTGAATGTTCGCAGGAGGGTAGATCCATTTGAACCCGATAGACATCTTCGGAAACGTTATCAACAATCTCAACGACAGCGGACATCACAAGGCTGCACGCAGGGTGCTGGAGATTGGTTGGGGTGCCATGGGAATCAAGATGAAGCATTTCCCAGACAAACGCCTCATACCAGCCGATAGATATTTGGCTCCCATGATGATGGACGTCATGATGAAGCCCCTCATAGAGCCGCAGAATTCCGCGGTTGTGAGCATCTTCACCGCCTGCGAGCTTCTCGAAGAGGTGGGGCTAAACCCCTATAACGCAGAGGCGTTCTCTTCATATATATCTGCATCGCACGCCGAGCGAGAGATGCTGGATATCATGGATTCGGATGGTATTTCCGAGACCTTCTGCAGCTATCACAAGATTTTTGCAGGCGCTGCAGTGGCCAAGCTCATGCCAGCGCCGCGGTGCATCGTGCACACCAATCTAATATGCGACGCAAACCTCGTGAGCTTCAGGCGCATGCAGCAGGTGTTCCAGGTTCCGTTGTTCTACATCGACGTGCCGATAAGGCAAGACGAAAGCAGCGTTGCATACGTGGAGCGTCAGCTGAGAGAGCTCAAGACGTTCTTGGAGGAAGTCACCGGAAAGAAGATCGATGACGATGCCTTGAGCGAACGTGTTGCACGCAGCAAGAGAACGCTGAACAACTACCAGAGGTTCCAGGAACTGAGAGCCGACAGGCAGATTCTCACCGACCTTGTGTCTCCCTTGTATTGCGCGATGTCGAACAACATCCTGCTGGGAACCGAGCAGGAGGAAAAGTACACCCAGATGCTCTTGGAAGATGTTGTGGCAGCCCCTCCAAAGAAGGGCAAGCACATCTATTGGATGCACGCCCTGCCATACTGGTCGGACTCCGTATACAGCCTGCTGGCATTCAACGAGAGCGCTCAGATCGTTGGCAACGAAATCGGGCAAACGTGCAGCGCAGACTTCGAAACCGATAACCCTTATAGGGGAATGGCGCAGCGCATGGTGTACAACAGCCTCAATGGCACCGGTAGCCGCAGGATCGATATTGGCATCAAGCACGCGAAGGATGCCGGGTCCGACGGCGTGGTGTGGTTCAACCACTGGGGATGCAAGCACACCATTGGAATCTCCCAGCTTGCGAAGAAGAGGTTCGAAGAAGCCGGAATCCCATGCCTGATCCTCGACGGAGATGCTTGCGACCGCAGCCACGGCGGAGAGGGCCAGACCTCCACGAGACTAAGCGCGTTCCTAGAGATGATTGGAGCAATCTGATGCAGTGCTCTATACAGTGCCCAACGTACTATGTGTGCAAATACACACCGGTGGAGCTGCTCTCGGCCATGGGAGCAGATTGTCAAACCCTAAACGACATGCCGGACAACTTCGATCTAGCCGAGCAATACTGCGGGCCCAATATCTGCGGCTTTGGAAAATCGGTGCTGGAGAAGGTTCTCACCGGGCAAGTTCACGAGCTAATTCTCGTGGATTGCTGCGATGTCATGCGCAGCGTCTACGATGTGATAGCCGCAACCGGCAAGGTGGACTTCCTCTACATCACAGACATGCTGCATTGCTACAAATCCTGTGCAAAGGACATGCTGGTAGACGAGCTAAAGAGGCTGATCTCTGCCTACGGGGAATACAAGGGAACGAGCTTTAGCATCGAGAAATTCTACGATGCGTTCCATGAGAAGCACGAAACATCCCTCCCCCACATCGAAGTGCTGGGCGCAAGGATGGGAACGCAGCTGTTCGACATGGTGAAGGACACCATGGGCATCGAGGTGGTAAACGAAACCTGCGTGAACAATCGCAGAGTTGGCAACGTGATACCACCTGCAGACATGGGCATGGACGAGCTGCTGCAATGGTATGCGGGCGAAATCTTCGCGCAAACGCCATGCATGAGAATGGCAGACCCAACAGGCAGGCGCAGGCTCTATGAAGACCCCAACCTAAGGGGAATCATCTACCACACCGTTAAGTTCTGCGACTTCTACAGCTTCGAGTACGCCCAGATAAAAGACTCGGTAGATGTGCCGATTTTGAAGATAGAGTCCGACTACACAACCCAGAGCACGGGCCAGCTAAAGACAAGGCTGGAGGCATTCAACGAAAGCCTGGGGTTCGAAGAGCAGCCTGGCAGCGCAGACAACAGGGAGATTCAAATGACAAGAGGATACGTGGCCGGAATTGACAGCGGATCTACCAGCACCGATGTTGTGATCTTGGACAAAGACCTGAACATCGCAGCCAAAACCATCATTCCAACCGGAGCTGGAGCGGCGATAAGCGCTGACAAGGCACTTGACATGGCACTGGAGGGAACAGGCCTCACTAGAGAAGATATAGATGCAACGGTAACGACCGGATACGGAAGGGCTGCCATAGAGATTGGCGACAAATCCGTAACAGAGATAAGTTGCCACGCGCGTGGAGCGCATTTCCTTGACCCCAGCATCAGAACCGTCATTGACATAGGTGGCCAGGACAGCAAGGTTATCTCGCTCGACGAGGATGGGAACGTTACGAACTTCGCCATGAACGACAAATGCGCCGCAGGCACCGGACGCTTCTTCGAGATGATGGCCAACACCATGCAGGTGAGCCTGGACGAATTTGCCACCATGGGACTCTCGCATAAGGAAGATATAACGATCTCAAACACATGCTCTGTGTTCGCGGAGTCGGAAGTGGTGTCGCTCATAGCCCAGAACAAGGCTGCAAACGACATCGTCTACGGTCTTGACAAGGCGGTTGCAACCCGAACCCTCGGCCTGGTGAACCGAGTTGGAGGCACTCCAAACTACATGATGACCGGAGGTGTTGCCAAAAACACCAGCCTGGTCAGAGTTTTGGAGGACAAGCTGAATTCGAAGCTCGTGATAAGCGAGCATGCGCAGCTGTGCGGGGCAATTGGAGCCGCCTTATACGCCCGCGAAATGGTATCGTAGCATTTGTATCAAAATCACGCTGATTTTGCGTTCATCTTCCAGATATCTCTTCGGAGGCACGGGAGGGCTTCTCTACCATGGAAAACAATGTTCACGATCTAAGGAAAGACCAGTTCATGCTAACCGGCGGATTTGCCAGAGATGGATACGACTGGTGGTGGCATTCGTTCACAGCCGAAAACGATGCCACGGGAGAAGAGAAATCGTTTTTCGTCGAGTTCTTCCTCTGCAATCCCGCACTGGGCGGAAGCAAACCCATCTACGGACAGCTCGTGCAAAACAAGATAAAGGGCCTCAAGCCCTCCTATCTCATGGTTAAAGCTGGATGCTGGGGAAAGGACGCGAGGCAGCTCAACCGATTCTTCGGATGGGATGAGGTTGACCTTGGTCTAGGCGTTCCGTTCTACGTTGCCGCAGACGACTGCCTTGCGTGCGAGACTGACCTTATCGGGCATGTGAAGGTCACAGAGGAAGAGGCAAAGAGGCCTGAGCTCATGAGCGATGCTGGCGAGATGTACTTCGACCTCCACCTGAAGAAGAACGTGGCATTCAACGTTGGATATGGAACCAGCAAACCAATGCGCGACCTGCAGGCGTTCGACATGTACTGGCATGCCGAGGGAATCAAGACGTTCGTGGAGGGCAAGGTGATCCTCGACGGGCAAAGCTACACCGTAAAGCCGGGAACCAGCTATGGGTACGCAGATAAGAACTGGGGAAGGGACTTCACTTCGCCTTGGCTGTGGCTGGCATCTAGCAACCTCAGAAGCAACATAACCGGAAAGCACCTGTACAACAGCGCCTTCGACATTGGCGGCGGACGTCCCAAGTTCATGTGCTTCCCCATGGAGCGCAAGCTGCTGTCGATGGTGTTCTACGAGGGTCACGAATTCGAGTTCAACTTCTCGAAGTTCTGGACGAAATGCACAACGGACTTCGCATTCAAGGAGTTCGATGACGAGGTTGAATGGGTTGTCTCGCAATCTACCAGATGGGCACGCATAGACGTTGACGTGAAATGCAAGAAGGAAGACATGCTGTTCGTGAACTACGAGGCTCCCGATGGCACCAAGCGGCACAACAGACTCTGGAATGGTGGAACGGGAACTGGAAGGATTCTGCTGTTCGAGCGTTCGGGACGTTCGCTCAAACTCGTCGACGACATCGAGGCCCTGAACGTTGGCTGCGAATACGGCGAGTACACCAACTAGAAAAACCGGCGATATCGCTCAGGTCGCAGACGGACAGTTTGCCGAGAGCGCGAAGCGCCAATAAACAGCATCCGTTAAACAACATAGAAGTAGGACCTCGCCGGCCATGATCGACGAGGTCCTACTTGTGTTTCATCCATAGAAAAAGCTCACGGGGCTCCACGTGATGGCAATTCAAACACGCAGGTCCCAAACGACGATGGATCCACAGGACCTACACGGTGTCGGTATCCAAGCAGATGGTGAACGGCCCCCTGTTTACAAGCGACACATCCATCATGGCGCCGAACCTTCCGGTTTCGACTTTGCGGCAATCTTCACGAGCCAGCCCCACGAAATATTCATAGAGCCTGTTGGCTTCCTGCGGCCCCATGGCATCTGTGAACGATGGCCTGTTTCCGTGCTTGCAGTTCGCGTATAGCGTGAACTGGGAGACCACGAGGACCTCTCCGTCGATATCCGCGATAGAGAGATTGGTCTTCCCATTCTCGTCTTCGAACACACGCAGCTTTCGAATCTTGGTCCAGAGCTTCTGAGCCTGTTCCTCCGTATCCTCAGACCCAACTCCCAAAAGTATCAGGTACCCTCGGCCAATGCTCCCAACGATCTGGCCGTCGATGCCAACGCTGGCTTCCGACACGCACTGCAAAACAGCCCTCATGTGCAGCTCTCTTCCAACTCGGGGTGCTTACCGTAAATTTGTCGATGCTTTCCGTTTGTCGATGCCCTACCGTGTGCCTAGCGCAGCATGGCAAGCGAGCCCATTGGGTCCCAAGGCTCAAGCACTATCGGCTCGGTTTCGTCGTAAGCCTTTGCCTGGTCTGCCTCCAAGTATTTCTTGTTCACGACCACCTGGTAAACGTACTCGTCAAACCATGGATCGGCAATGGAATCGAACCCGTTCTTGCCGTGGTCCTTGCCCCAACTGTTCTCGACCTTCCAAAGGGTTGGCTTTCCATCTGTGTCGAGATTCACGCCCTCCAGCACCATCGCATGGGTCATCATCGACTCATGGTAATCAAGGCGCTGGGCCTTATCGAATCCATCGATGATCTGGAATCCAAACAAAGCATCTATATCCAGGGCATCCAGATCCATAATCCCTTCGTCATGGAGATACGATTGGTCAACGTCGCATCCAAACCACACTGGAAGGTCGTCTTTCAGCTGCTTGATGGCGGCTTTCTTGAGCTCCTGAGGAGGCAAGTTGATGTACCTCACTCCCCTATCCTCCACCACGTTGCCAAGACGAGACACCGTATAGGTGCGGCCGAAAGGCTTGTCTGCTGTGGGAGCGGATATCACCGAGACGTAGTCGTCAACCGGCATGTCCACTGCTTGCTCGAAGAACTCCTGTGGGGTAAAGGTGCCGGAAAGCACAAGCTTGTCGTCCTTGTCGCGCAAACGCACATCGAAGCTCTTAGGCGGAATGCCAAGGCAAACGTCGAGGAGGTGAAGGACGTTCTGCATAATCTGCTTCTTCTGCTCGCGAAGCTCGTCTACCCCTGCCCCGTTCGCATGGGCATCGCGCAGCTGGCAGGCGGACTTTCTCAGATAACGGGTGAGGAACTTGTCCATGGCTCCGGTGTTGCTCGAGCTCTCCGTCTCTGGCATTGCCTCCTTGGGAACCACGCCGTACTTCTTCACAAGCGACCTGAACATGTCCCACTGACCGCCGTCGCCGATGGGGTCGAGCAGAAGATACGAAACCAAACGTCCGTCCAAGGGCTCGTCCACGGTGTCGATGATGTTCTCCAGAAACCAGTTGCTCTTCTCGGCTTTGTCCCAATAGAGCGGATACGCCTGTGACAGTTCGAAGGTGGAGAGGTTGTATTTCTTCATGACCCTCGTGCGCATGGTGTTAAGCGATGCGAACATCCAGCATCGGCCCGACCTCTTCTGGTCGCAGCGCTCTCCCTGCTTGACCTCGATATCGAAGGTCGACGTGTTCTTAGCCGCTGCCTCGGGATTGCGGGCTACGTCGCGTATCCCCTTGCCGGTAACCGCATTCTTCGCTACCACGTTGGCGCGGTCGGACAGGAATGTCGAGTTTGCCAGCTCCACGTCTTCAGATGTAATGCTCACGAACTTATCCATTGAAAGCCTCCTGGTATGCAGTGCTTGCACGACGCTTCCAGCGGCATATACGCCGCCTGCTTTATCTATCGATTAGCTTATCACCGAAGGTTGGCGGTGCCGCCTATCTATGCTCCAACACACATCAGATTCCAAGCAGCAGCTATACGGCAAGCAATCTCCCACAATCCCAATTCGTTGATCGAACGACCTTGTCTGATTGCATTGACCTCTTGCAGCAACTCAAAGATATTGCGATATCGCTGCTCGAATTAAAGCGCACACGCAAACCTGTAATGGCGAGAATGTTCGATGGCGTCAGGGTAAGAGAGACAAATGCAGTGCCCGCAACGATAATGCCCGAGGTGGCACGCAATGCCCGAAGAGGCGCTCATTTCAAACCCAGACCGCCCTTCTATCTGGAGAGGAATTCGATGGCGAAGAGCAAGCTAGGGGCAGCAATAGCCCTATATACGATCCTCGTGCTTGGAGCAGCACTTGGAAACATGTCGCAAACGGCATTGAACGCCATGCTGCCCACGGTGATTGCCGACTTCGGACAAGACGTGAGCATCGGGCAATGGGCAACCACAATATACATGCTCTCCCTAGGTATTGCCGTGCCCCTTACCAGCTATCTCACCAAGAAGATGACCACGAGGTCGTTTGTCACGATGTCGCTGGCTCTGTTCGTCATAGGCTCCGGTGTGGATGCAATCGCACCTTCGTTCATAGTGCTGGTGATCGGAAGAATACTTCAGGCGTTTTCGGCAGGCTTCATGATGCCTGTAATGCAAACGGTGGCCATGATCTACTTCCCTCCGGAGAAGCAGGGAACCATGATGGGCATCGGTGGAATTGCCATGGGATTCGCACCGAACATAGGACCCACCGTGGGGAGTCTCTTCACCGACAGCCTTGGCTGGAGATCGTTCTTCGTGCTGCTGCTCGCACTGTCACTTGCCTTCCTGATCGTGGGTCTTTTCATCATCAAGAACAACGACAAGGCGCGAGACGTTAGCGTGAAGCTCGACTTCAAGTCGTTCATACTGTCCGCAATCGGATTCGGAGGCGTGCTGGCGGGGCTTTCGAACTCAAGCTCAAACGGCTTCGCAAGCCCGCTCACATGGGCTCCGCTTGCCATAGGCATCGTCATCATCGTGATTTTCATGCGCAGGCAGAACCGCACGGAAAACCCGCTGATAAACCTCTCGATACTCAAATCGCGCAAATATACAGCAGGGTTCTGGATGCAGAACTTGCTGTTCGGATCCTTCATGGGTGTCACACTCGTAATCCCGCTTTGGGTGCAGGGGCTTCTGGGCGGAACAGCACTCGATTCTGGCATGGTGCTCTTGCCGGGAGCAATCACGGCCCTCATATTCAACCCTCTCTCCGGAGTCCTTGGAGACAAGATCGGGAAGGTCAAGGTCATAAGAGCCGCCGCGGTGGTGTTTGCGATAGGCTCCCTGCTCGCCCTGTTCTTCGACGAGAACACACCTATATGGGTTGCGGCGCTTTGCCAGGCTGTCAGGGGAATAGGAATATCTTCGTCTATCAGCTGCACCATCTCGTGGATGCTCTCCGACCTTCCCGGCAGAACAATAAACGACGGAACATCTTTCTCGGTATTGTGCAGGCAGGCAAGTGCATCGCTTGGAACCGCAATCATGGTGTTCATCATCACCGCCCTAACGGGAGCAGGTATTGCCGGTGCCTGGGCTTATAGGACGGCTTTTGGATTCTCGGCGGTGCTTGCAATCATCATGCTATTCATTGCGTTTAGCAGAACGCATTCCGATGGAAACCAAAAGTAAGCCACGGCTCATCCATCTATAGCGTAAGATGCTATAGGACCATAACCAAGTCAGCCTCAAGCAAGCGTCGGAACATCACCGAGCAAGCATCGGGGCATCTCCATGCAACGCCATTGAATCGACGGTCAAGCGCAAGGGCATCGACACCATCAGCCAGAGCATCGGGAGGATACCGGGAGAGCATGTTTTCCAAAGCCAGAATAACGCCCGACATCAAGGACCTTCTCAAACAGTTCTTCCCCCTTCTCGTGGCCATTGCATTGCAGCAGCTCATAGCACTTACGGTGAACCTGGTGGACAACGTCATGTTGGGTGCATATGACGAGACCGCGATGTCGGGAGCAGCGCTGGTAAATCAGATTCAGTTCATGCTACAACAGCTGGTCATGGGAGCGGGAACCGGAATAGCCGTGCTTGGGGCCCAGTATTGGGGCAAGGGCCAAACCAACCCAATCAAGAAGGTAATAAGCATCGGTCTTAGGTTCTCGCTGGCAGCCGGAGCCATTTTCTGCGCGCTGACGGCCTTGTTTCCAACGCAGTCCGTGGCGCTTTTCACGGACGACCCGGCAATCATAGAAGCCGGCGCAAGCTACCTCTCGCTAATGTGCTGGACCTACCTCATCTATTCCGTTTCAGCCGTGCTCATGTTCTCGCTTCAAAGCGTGCAAACCGCATTCATAGGCACCGTGATGTCAGCATGCACCATAGTGATCAACGCCACCCTTAACTATATCTTCATCTATGGAAACTTCGGGGCACCAGAGCTTGGAATTCAAGGTGCCGCAGTGGCAACCCTCACCAGCCGCACCGTGGAGCTGCTGATCATCTCCATTTACATCTTCTTCATCGACAAGAAGCTCAAAACCAAGCCGGCAGACCTATGGCATTTCGATTCCTCATACCTGAACACATATTTTCACACGGCACTTCCGGTGATGATAACCGGAGGACTTTGGGGAGTATCGCAGGCGGTGCAAACCATGATCCTTGGACACATCAGCGCCCAGACCATCGCTGCAAACGGAATAGCCTCTGTGATCTTCCAGATTTTCGTGTGTTTTGGATTCGCATGCGCCAATACGTCGTCGATCATGATTGGCAAAACCATTGGCTCTGGACGAGACGACCTTGTTAAGCCCTATGCGCGCACCATGCAGGTTATCTTCGTGATCATGGGAATTATCTCCGGAAGCCTGATACTCATATTCAAGGGCCCGATCATCTCGATCTACAACATCACCCCGGAAACCGCCGACCTCACCAACAGCTTCCTCACCACCCTTGGGATAACGGGAATGTTCTCGTGCTATGAATTCCCAACGGAATCCGGCATCATCGGAGGCGGCGGAGACACCAAGTACGCAGCCATAGTTGACAACTCCTTCATGTGGCTTTGGACCATACCGGCGTCGGCGATAAGCTCGTTTGTACTAGGTTGGCCTCCCGAAGTTACCTTCTGGATTCTAAAATCAGACCAGGTACTAAAATGCATACCGAACTTCATCAGGTGCAACCGATACAAATGGGTTAGGAACCTCACGGAGGAAGGCTCTGGGGAGAAGCGCAAGTTCTGGAGCCTGTAGCAAGCGGCAAGTTGTTGTAGCAAATGGCAAGTTGGCTTACGGGGCCCTGGCTTCCGCCAATTCCAATACGCCGCGGCAAGCCGCTGCACCCCATGAGGCAGCCTCTTGAAAACCAAGGCAAAAAGGAGGCCAGAAAATGGCTGAGAACTCGATTGGAAGCTCTAACCTGTACGATGCCGTTATCGTAGGAGGAGGACCCGCGGGACTAACCGCGGCCATCTATCTTGCAAGAGCCCGCTACAGGGTTCTGGTTTTGGAAAAAGACCACTTCGGAGGTCAGATTACCATCACCGACAATGTTGTGAACTACCCCGGAGTTCTTAGCGCCAGTGGAGAAGAGCTTGCCCAGACCATGCGAAAGCAAGCGGAGGGGTTTGGCGCAGAATTCAAGATTGCCGAGGTTACATCTTTGGACATGAGCCGCGAGCTCAAGGTCGTGCACACCAGCAAGGGCGACATAGATTGTCTGTCCGTGCTGCTGGCAACAGGGGCTAGCCCCAGAAACGTTGGCTTCGAGGGCGAGGACGAGTTCAAGGGCCATGGCGTTAGCTATTGCGCTACATGCGATGGAGAGTTCTTCGCAGACAAGGACGTTTTCGTGATAGGCGGGGGATTTGCCGCTGCGGAGGAAAGCGTTTTCCTTACCAGATATGCCAAGCACGTGTTCGTCGTGGTTAGGAAAGACCACTTCTCGTGTGCAGCCGAAACCGCGGATAAGGCCCTGAAGAACAGCAAGATCACCGTGCTCTTCAACACCAAGATCGCAAAGATCGAAGGAGACAACTTCCCAAGATCGATGGTGCTCGAGGAAACCGACACGGGGGATCGCTACGAATATGAGCCGGAGGAAGAAGACGGGACCTTCGGCGTGTTCGTCTTCGCAGGGTACGAGCCGGTTACCCAGCTGATCGAGGGCATGGCGGAGCTGGATAGCAACGGCTACGTTGTGGTTGATGACCATCAGATGACCACGGTAGATGGACTGTTTGCTGCAGGAGACGTGTGCCCCAAACCTTTGAGGCAGGTTGCAACCGCAGTTGGGCAAGCTGCAACAACGGCTACCGAGATGGAGCGTTACATAAAGGATGCTCAGGAGCGAGTAGGACGAAAGGGAGAAACCAAGACTGCAAGGGTCCACAGCGGCGATTCGGAAATTTCGCTTTCGGGCCTGGGCACCGGTATGAATGCCACCGGAGAGGTTTTCACAGGCGAAGACAAGGCGTCGCTTGCCAACCTGTTCGAGCGCATGGAGAAAAAACTCGTGCTCAGGGTGGCTTACGACGATAGGCCAGTTTCGAAAGAGCTCGAGGAATTCGTAACCCAGCTAGACGCCCTCACAGACAAGATAATGGTTGTGGAGGACTCCCCTGACCCAGATGCAGAGCTCCCATATGTGACCATATGCAACAGCGAAGGAGTTCCATTTGGAATGACGTTCCATGGCGCCCCTCTCGGACACGAGATGGCTTCGTTTGCAATGGGGCTGTACAATGCGGCAGGACCCGGTCAGCCTGTAGACGAAGCCGACAGGGCAAAGGTCGACTCCATAAACGATCCCCTCAACTTCAAGGTTGTGGTAACGCTCACCTGCAACAATTGCCCCGACGTTGTGATGGCAACTCAGCATATGGCAGCGCTCAACCCCAACATCACGGCGGACATCTACGATGCCGGCAAATTCCCAGACATAGCAAGGGAGTACAGCATCATGGCGGTTCCATTCCTAATCGTCAACGATGGAGAGATAACCTCTATTGGCAGGAAGGGCATGAGCGAGATACTGCAGCTTCTGGACTAGTTTGGCTTGTTGTCGGCAGCTTCAGCCTTGCCCCCGTTCACAACGTTGGCAACATCTGCAAGCGTCTTGGTGGTGAGATACGAGCTTGCCAGACTGTCGATGTCATGCCAAACACCAGCCAAATCACAGGAATACGGGCACTCCATCGGGTCGTCGGAATCATCGATCGTGCAGTCGGTGCACAGGTTTATCGAATTCACGCCCTCGGCAGCCATCATAATCTCGTTGAGGGTATATTCAGACGGATCCTTGGTGAGCCTGTATCCACCGCTCTTACCACGCTGGCTCTCCACGAATCCCGCGTTGCGCATGAGCGATATCACCTGCTCCAGGTATTTGCGGGAGATATTCTGACGCTTGGATATATCTCCAAGCGAAACCCATCCATCATGCTCGGCAAGGTCTGCCATGGCCCTCAGCGCATAGCGTCCCTTAGAAGAGAAAATTCCCGCCATCTCCCGCCTCCTTTCAGTAGATAAGGCGATGGTCCATCGTGTCCTACTAATGGGCTATGCCCTGCTCCTTAAATATTTCCTCGAGAGTACGCCATGCAAGCTCGGCACACTTAACGCGAGCCGGCATTCTCGAAATGGACTGCAGCATGGAGGCCTCGTCGAGCTTATCCAACTCTTCCGGGTCCTTCTGCTCGCCACGCACCATATCTCCGAAGAGCTTGCAGAGCTCCATTGCCTCTTCTGGAGTCTTGTCGATCATGAGGTCGCTCATCATATCGGCGGATGCCTGCGAGATGGCGCATCCATGTCCTTGATACGAAGCCTCTTCGATCTTGCCATCGTCGCCGATCTTGATCTGAAGGGTGAGATCGTCTCCACACGACGGGTTCACACCCTGATGGGAGTAGGTCTCGTCCTCCATCTTGTACTTGTAATACGGGTGCGCAACATGATCCATGAACTGCGCGTTATAAAGATTGTCAGTCGCCAATGTTGAACACCTTCCAAACATTCTCGAGAGCATCGATCAGGTTGTCGATATCCGCCTTGTCATTGTAGAAAGCCACCGAAGCGCGGCAGCAGCTCGAGATTCCCATCCAAGTGAGCAGCGGTTGAGCGCAATGATGCCCGGCCCTGATGGCCACGTCGCTCATGTCGAGGATCGAGGACACGTCGTGCGGATGGACATCGCCAACGTTGAACGAAACGGCGGCTAGGTGATCCTCCGGATCCTGAGACCCAAGCACGGTAACGTACGGGAGCTCCATCAGCCTCTTGGCTAGGTATGCCGTAAGCTCGTGCTCGCGCTTCTCAAGAGCATCGCGGTCGAGCGACTCGATGTACGAGATGGCGGCATCGGTTGCGAAGATTCCAGCGGCATCCTGGGTGCCGGCTTCGAACTTAGCCGGAATTGGTGCCCACACGGCATCGTCCTCGGTTACGCTGTCAATCATCTCTCCACCGGTTAGGAACGGCGGCATGCTCTCCAGGATGTCTCGCTTGCCCCACAGCACTCCGATTCCCATTGGTCCGCCAAGCTTGTGGGCGGAGAAGGCAAGAAGGTCTATGCCCTGCTCTTCCACGTTCACTCTCATGTGCGGCACGGACTGAGCCCCGTCCACAACCATGTAGGCGCCCACCTCGTGAGCCCTGTCCGACATGGCCTTGATCGGCGGAATAACGCCCAAGACGTTAGACAGCTGGGTCGATGACACGATCTTGGTCTTGGGTCCGATCTTGGCCTCTATCTCCTCCTGGCTTATATGGCCATTGGCATCTGGCCTGATGTACACCAGAGTCGCACCAACGTGGCGGCATATCTGCTGCCAGGGGATGAGGTTCGAATGGTGCTCCATTATCGTGATGGCAACCTCGTCTCCCTTGCGGAGAATCGAGCCTCCCAGCGAATGCGCGATAAGGTTGAGGGATTCCGACGCATTGCGGGTGAAGATCACCTCGTCGGGATCGCTGGCTCCGATGAATTCGGCGATGTGCTTGCGGGTATCCGCGATAGCCTGCGTGGCCTCCACGGAAAGCTTGTAGAGCCCACGAAGCGGGTTGGCATTCATGGTCTCGTAGAAAGTTCTCTCGGCCTGCAGCACAACCTCCGGCCTCTGAGCCGTTGCGGCGCTATCCAAGAATGTGAGCTCCGGGTGCTTTACCAAAAGCGGGAAATCGGCCTTGAACGGGTTGGCAGCGATATCGAGCGTGCCTTCCCTTGCCTTCACCGCCTTTGCTTCTCCCTGTGTATCCTGAGACATTTGAAATTCTCCTTTGCTCTTTCGCTACTCGTCGAAGCCAAAGCTCGGCTGAACGATTTCTGCAAGATCTTCCGCAATGTCCTTGCCGAAGATCTGTGCCACGGCCTGCAAGGCAACCTTGCGGGCCTTTGGGGTTGGGGCGTGAATAACCGCACCATCTGCAACTGCATGCCTGAACAGGTCCTCTGCCTGCTCCTCGGTAAGCCCACGATTGCGAAGGTACTGCAGCTGCTCCGCGCTCATCGATCCTATCGTGGCTCCATGGTCTCCCTGCACTTCCTCCTCATCGCAGAGAATCACGGGGAGCGTCTTGTTCACCACGTCGTCGCCGGCAAGCACCACGGTCTCCTGCTCGCGGCCCTTGGAGCCCTTGCATCCCCTGATGAGGTCGATGGTGGCCTTGAGGGTCTTGGTAGCCTTGTCGGAAAGCACTCCAGACTCATCGATCACGCAGCGAGTGTTGCGACCGCGCTGCCTCACGATGTGATTGCAGTCGAGTGTTTGCTGAGAACCCACCAGGTAGTGGAGCGACAGCGTGAGCGACGATCTGTCGCCAACGAGGTTGGCCGCGAGGCCCACGGCGGAAGTCTGGGCGGAGAGAGCGTATTGCTGGATGTTCACACTCGCGTCTTTCCTGCACTCGATTCCCACACCCTCGATATGCTGCTTGGGGTTACCCATGGCAACCAGCTCGAAGATATCGGCATGGGCGTCTTCTTCGATGAGGACCCTGAGGAGACTAGCCGACACCGTCTCCACCTTGTGGGAGGCGCTTGCGATTACCACGATCGTGGCCCTCGCGCCCTTGCCGATGGAGACACCCGTATGGGCTACGGCCACTCCGTCTCCCGATAGGTCCACTACTATCGGGCGCTCGAGGTTGGTGCCCGCGGGAACGTTTACCAACGTGGTTTCCGTTGCAGACGCGGCAATCCACTCGTTGGCGTCGTCACCCACACCGGTCTCGATTGCCAAGAGCTCTTCCGGAAGCTGCTCCACCGCATCAATCGAAGCAGGACATGCGGCAAAACAGGTAACCGCCGGAGAAGTTTGCTCCATATATTCCGCGCGAACCTGGTCGGGGGCCGGGACCTTCATTGCTATAACATTGGTGTGCAGATAGTTCCATGTCTGCGCAGGAGGCACGTTGACGTGCTCCAGAGTTTGGAATTCCGTCATCCGATTGCCCCTTCCATCTCGAGTTTGATCAGATTGTTCATTTCGGCTGCGTATTCGAGAGGCAGCTCTTTGGAAATCGGATTAGCGAATCCGTTTACCACCATGGTGCGAGCCTCGTCTTCCGAGCATCCACGGCTCATGAGGTAGAACACCGTGTCGTCGGAAATGCTTCCGATCGTTGCCTCGTGGCCAACGCTTGCGCTCTGGCAGCGCACATCCATTGCCGGGATGGTGTCGGATCGGCTGATGTCGTCGATCATGAGCGACTGGCACGAAACCGTGGCAAGCGCGTTCTCGGCATGCTTGTTAACCACGATGGAGCTCCTGAACGTGGAGATTCCGCCGTCCTTCGAAAGCGACTTCGTGGAAACCGAGGCCTTGGTGTCCTTGCCGTTGAGAATGACCTTGCAGCCAGTGTCGAGGTTCTGGGTCTTGCCCGCGAACGTGATTCCAGTGAATTCGCAGGAGGAGCGGTCGCCAGCCAAGATTGTGGTTGGATAAAGGTAGGAGACATGGCTTCCGAACGAACCCGACACCCACTCCATAACGCCATCCTCCTCGATTCTCGAGCGCTTGGTGTTGAGGTTGTACATGTTCTTCGACCAGTTCTCGATGGTGGAGTAGCGAAGCCTTGCACCCTTGCCAACGAACAGCTCCACGCAACCTGCATGCAGGTTGGCAACGTTGTACTTAGGTGCCGAGCAACCTTCTATGAAGTGCAGGTTGGCACCTGGCTCCACGATGATGAGCGTGTGCTCGAACTGTCCCGCTCCCTTTGCATTAAGCCTGAAGTAGCTCTGCAGCGGGTACTCCATCTGAACGCCCTCTGGCACGTACACGAAAGAACCGCCGCTCCAAACCGCAGCGTGAAGGGCTGCGAACTTGTGGTCGGTAATTGGAACGAGCTTCATGAAGTGCTCGCGGATCATGTCCTCGAACGGGCCGTGCAGCGCCTCTTCGATACCGGAGTACACAACGCCCTGCTTGGCCGCGCTGTCCTGCATGCTGTGATAGACCAGCTCGGAGTCGTACTGAGCACCAACTCCAGCGAGGTACGAGCGCTCCGCCTCGGGGATTCCCAGCTTCTCGAACGTGTCCTTCACATCTTCGGGAACATCATCCCAACTCGAAGCCTGCTCGGTCTTCGGCGAGACATAGGTGGATATGTGGTCCATATCCAATCCTTCGATCGAAGGGCCCCAGTTAGCCGGCATCGACATCTCGTGGTACTTCTTCAAGCCCTTGAGCCTCAGCTCCAGCATCCAGTCTGGCTCGTCCTTCTTCTCCGAAATCGCTCGCACGATTTCGGGAGTAAGTCCATCTTCGAATCGCTCGTACCCTTCCTCAGGCTTGATGAAGTCGTACATCGAGCGATCGACATCTTGTACTTTTGTCTTTGACATCGGTCTTGCCTCCACGCTTTCCTAGTGCTCCGCCACGGCGTCTGCACCCTCGGGAGCTCCCTCTGCCTCATCGGCCAGCTCGGCGGCAGCTTCCTTCTCATAGCTCTCGAAGCCCTGCTGCTCGATGGTGGCGATCAGGCTTGCATCGCCTGTCTCCACGATGTGGCCGTGGGTCATAACGTGGGTCTTGTCCACGTCGACGTGCTCCAGAATCCTGGTGTTGTGGGTAATCAGCAGAATGGATCCGTTGTAATCGCTCATATAGCTCGAGATGGCCCTGGATACCACCGAGAGGGCATCGACATCGAGGCCGGAGTCGGTTTCGTCGAGGATGGCGAGCTTCGGCTGCAGAAGCAGAAGCTGCAGCATCTCGATCTTCTTCTTCTCGCCTCCGGAGAATCCAACGTTGAGGTCGCGTCCGAGGAACTCCTCGTCGATGCTCAGCTGAGCTGCGAGCTCCGAGACCCTCTTGCGGAAGTTCTTCGGCGTCATCTTGAGCTCGGGACGCATCTGGCTGATGGTGCGAAGGAACGTGTACAGGGGAACTCCCGGAACCTCCACCGGTGCCTGATAGGAAAGGAAGATGCCGGCGAGCGAGCGCTTATCGGCTGTTTTCTCAGTGATGTCCTCTCCATCGAAGACGATCTTCCCGCTCGCGACCTTGTACACGGGGTCTCCCATGATCACATGGCCAAGCGTGGATTTGCCCGTTCCGTTCGGGCCCATGAGCACGTGGCTCTCTCCCCTTCCGATGGTTAGGTTAACATCGTGGAGAATCGTCTTGTCTTCCGTTCCAGCAGTAAGATCGGATATGGTTAGAAGTTCTTCAGCCATGTTCGTCCCGCCCCTCCTAATCGGTTGCTTTTTCTCCGCGCACATTCTCAGTGCGCTATCCTCGGCCGCCGTTCAACAAGCCTAAAATCCATGTGCCCGGGTGGTCCTCCAAACCACCAGGACCCCAGAGCCATTTTGCCCGGCCCTAATGCGACGGCCGTCTTTCTCCTCGTTAGATCCAAGGGCGCCCATGGACTTTGCCAGCCTTGCACCGAGTTGCACATCAATGCACATCAGCCTTGCGCAAAACTGCACAGAGCACCCTGTGATTTAATTCATACTATTTAGTAGGATATGAAAGCAATGATTATTTTGAATCGAAGGCAACGACGTTGCTAAACGGATGATATTTCCTACCTAGCGGTAGGGTATTCGGAATCCGCTAATTTAACGCCAAAAGGGCACATGCGCTGGTGGGTGAACGCCTGGCAATGGCGAATGATATTGAGCAGTCGGTTTGGTAAGCAACGCAAGACACATCGCCAAATGTGCGACATACTAGAACCAGCATTCTTCAGGGCGCGCAACTTATAGCGGGCGCTACTTTCGAAACGAAGGCACATCATGCAGCAAGACCAGCAAATGCTTTGGAACATGGACGTACAGCAGCCTTTGGCCGCACGTATCAGGCCCCAGAGCCTCGACGAATTCGTGGGACAGGAGCACTTGGTTGGCAAGGGGAAGATCCTGCGCCACATGATAGAGAACGACCAGATATCCTCGATGATCTTCTGGGGTCCTCCGGGTGTTGGGAAAACCACCCTTGCAAGGATCATCGCCAATCAAACGCAATCCAGGTTCATAAACTTCTCGGCCGTCACAAGCGGAATCAAGGAAATCCGCGAGGTCATGAAGCAGGCGGACGTCAACCGCCTGCAAGGCATCAGGACCATCGTGTTCGTGGACGAAATCCACAGGTTCAACAAGGCACAGCAGGACGCCTTCCTCCCCTTCGTTGAAAAGGGAAGCATAGTGCTAATCGGCGCCACGACCGAGAACCCCTCGTTCGAGGTTAACGGAGCGCTTCTCTCCAGATGCAAGGTTTTCGTGCTGAAGGCCCTTGAAACCAAGGATATCGTGAGGCTCCTCGAGCACGCGATTGAAAGCCCCGAGGGCTTCGGCAACATAAACATCGACATCCAGCCAAGTATGCTGGAGGCCATCGCCAACTTTGCCAATGGCGATGCGAGGTCGGCTCTCTCCACATTGGAAATGGTAGTGCTGAATTCCGATGCGCAGGAGCCGGAAGAAAGCGGCGTAGGCGACAAGCTCGCCGGTGACTCCAGCAAGCCAACCATCACGGTTACAGAAGACGCTCTGGAGCAATGCATCTCCAAGAAATCCCTGCTCTACGACAAGACCGGGGAGGAGCACTACAACCTCATCTCGGCTCTGCATAAGTCGATGCGCAACTCCGACCCAGATGCAGCCGTCTATTGGCTTGCAAGGATGCTGGAGGGCGGCGAGGACCCGCTCTACGTGGCCCGTAGGGTAACGAGGTTTGCAAGCGAGGACATTGGCATGGCAGACCCCCACGCCCTGCAAGTGGCGGTGGCGGCGTTCCAGGCATGCCATATGATCGGCATGCCAGAGTGCACCGTCCATCTAACGGAGGCTGTGGTGTACTGCTCGTTGGCACCCAAGTCGAACGCCCTCTACATGGCATACGAGCACGCGAAGCGCGATGCCCTAACCCAGATTGCCGAACCAGTTCCCCTGCAGCTTAGGAACGCTCCCACCAAGCTCATGAAGAACCTCGGGTACGGAGATGGCTACCAGTACGCGCACAACACAAGCGAGAAGATCACCAACATGCAATGTCTGCCAGATTCCCTTGAGGGAACCAGGTATTACCAGCCAACAACGCAGGGTCTTGAGGCAAAATATAAGGACAGGCTCGACCAGATCATCAAATGGAAAGACAGCCACAGACAAGACGGTCGAAAGCAAGATGGCCAAAGGCAAGACGGCCACGGAAAAAGCAGCCGCAGACAAAACGGCCACAAACATGGCACCGAACCAAGGAGGTAGCGAACATGATTCCGTCGATCACGAGCATGGATGGGGCGTTTTCCCTTGAGGGAAAGAACGCATTGGTAACCGGAGGCAACAGGGGCCTGGGAGGAGCCATAGCCAGCGCATTCGCACATCAGGGCGCAAATGTGGCTATCTTCTGCCGCGATCAGGCGAAAGCTGCAGAGAAGATCGAGGAGCTTGGCCAATACGGCGGAAAATACGAGGCGTACTCGTGCGATGTATCCGACCTGCTGAACGTCCGTGAGACCGTTGCAAAGGCATGGGAAGACTTCGGAGGGTTCGAGATTCTGGTCAACAATGCTGGAGTTGCCGCTGTGGGCGACCTCGTGGACATGGACGAGAGCCTGGACGACTGGTACAGGGTCCTGAACACCGACCTCAACGGAATCGTGCACATGACATACGAGGTGGCAAAGCGCATGCGCGATGCCGGCAAGGGCGGAAGCATCATCAACATCACCTCCAACGCCGGGTTCATGGTAAACCATCTAGGCGCCACGCCCGCTTACAGCACGGCCAAGGCCGCGGCAAACCACTTCACCCACTGCATGGCATCCGAGCTTTCGAAGTATGACATCAGGGTAAACGCCATAGCCCCTGGATACACGGAGACCGACCTTGGAGCCAATATGCCGCAGTTCCTCGCCGACCACATCCAGGACCAAACGGTTACCGGACGTCAGGGCAAGCCGATTGAGGTTGGTGCGCTGGCAGTCTACCTGGCCTCCCCTGCTGCAGCGCAGGTCACAGGCGAGATTTCGGTTATCGACGGAGGCTACATGCTGCGCTGCTAAAGGGCATGATGCCAGACTCGAGAAGCGATGGTCTACAGAGCCACGCAGAGAACCTGCCGCAAAAAATGCAACACAAAAGAATCCGGCTCCCGGCAAGCGTGCCTCGAGCCGGATT
>CADBOM010000083.1 GCA_902796325.1 uncultured Coriobacteriaceae bacterium | reverse complement strand
GAGATCATGAATTGGTAGAGCGTTTGCGAGCTGGCGGCGCATCGCGCATTTTTGCGGCGTAGCGGCGCATCTGTGATACGGTGCCACGCCGGCGCATCTGCAAGCTGGCAGAGCAGCGTAGTGTTTGTGTTATGACGGCGCAGCGTCGCATTTGCGGGCGTTACTCCGCATGGCTATGCTGGTACTGTAAAATCGAGCGTATTCGATAACGAGAACTCTAGTTTTGTGAAGTTTTACGTGATTTGGTAGTAGGAAGTTTTTCAATAGCTGCAACAGGATTAGGAGATGCAAATGGGCGATCCAAAGATCAGAAGGGCGATCATCTCGGTTACAGATAAAACAGGGGTGGTCGATTTTGCGAGAGCTCTTTCCAGTGAATTTGGGGTCGAGCTTGTCTCGACTGGAGGTACTTACAGGGTTATCTCCGAAGCTGGAATTGACGTGATGCCAATCGAGGAGCTCACCGGATTTCCGGAGATGATGGATGGTCGAGTGAAGACCCTTCATCCCAAAGTCCATGGCGGCTTGCTTGCAAGGCGCGATCTTGAATCGCACATGAAGGATGCCGAGGACAACGGCATTGGGATGATTGACATGATAGTCGTGAACCTCTACGCATTTGAGGCCACGGTTGCAAAGCCCGATTCCACATTCCAGGATTGCATCGAGAACATAGACATCGGAGGACCTTCGATGCTTCGTTCCGCCGCCAAGAACCATGCCAGCGTGACCGTGGTGACGGATCCGTCGATGTACGACTCCATTTTGCAGGAAATGCGCGAGAACGGGGGAGCAACAACTCTCGAAACCAGGCGCAAGCTCGCTCTCAAGGTCTTCGAAACCACGAGCGCCTACGACAATGCGATTTACAACTGGATGAACGCCCAGATAAACGGCGATACCGCTTTTACGGATGACAAGAGGGTGTTCCTGCAGAAAGCCCAGGAGCTTAGGTATGGTGAGAATCCGCAGCAGAAAGCGGCATTCTATCGTACGGTTGCAGATCCTGCTTTGGCATCTGGTTCCAATCCCGACTACATGCTTGCAAACGCCAAACAACTGCAGGGCAAGGAGCTTTCCTACAACAACTTCCTCGACATGGACGCATGCTGGTGGTGCGCCCGCGAGTTCACCGAACCCACATGCGTTATCGTGAAGCACCAGACTCCATGCGGCGTGGCCAGCGCGGAAGATGCAGCAACGGCCTATCAGAAGGCCTACGAGTGCGATCCAGTAAGCGCTTATGGTGGAGTTATGGCCTTCAACACCAAGGTAACTGCCGCTGTTGTTCAGGAAATCTTGGACAACAAGCAGTTCATCGAAGCTGTAATCGCTCCCGAGTACGAGGACGAGGCAATAGAGCTTCTAAAGCAAAAGCCCAAGGCTCGTGTGCTGGTTACCGGCGGATGCAACCATGCTGGAAGCGGCTACGAGTTCCGCACCGTGGAAGGCGGAATGCTGGTGCAGGAATATGACAGCGTTTCGGAAGATCCTGCAACGTTCACGGTTCCAACCAAGCGCAAGCCTACCGATGCCGAGATGAAGGACCTGCTGTTTGCATGGAAGGCCTGCCGCGCCGTGAAATCCAACGCCATTCTGGTTGCCAAGGACAGTGCCACGCTTGGGATGGGCGGAGGACAGCCCAACAGGGTGGATTCAGCAAGGTATGCGGTTGAGCATGCTGGCGACAGGGTGAAGGGATCCGTTGGAGCGAGCGATGCCTTCATGCCCTTCCCAGATTCCCTAGAGGTGCTGGCTGCCGCTGGTGTGACGGCTGTTATTCAGCCTGGTGGATCGATCAGGGATGGCGAGGTAATCGAGGCCGCCGATAAGCTGGGCGTTGCCATGGTGTTCACCGGACACAGGCACTTCCGCCACTAGGGTTTGTCCCGCTCGCACGGGCAGCCTACGATTATTGCTCAGCTCGCATGATCAACTCCAGATAATTGTCAATTGCAATTATTGGAAAATATTTAGCTAGGCCAAAGGCCACGTGTATTCCGACTGCGGATATACGTGGTCTTTTTTACATCATTTTTCATGTGTATAAATTGATGCCTGCCCCATAATAAAAATAGAAGAGGAGCGGAGCGCACGCTTTAAAGATTCCTCGGAGGGCAATAGCTCAAATCACGCCGAGATCTTCGGCGAAACTCACTGTTTTGTGATATTAGCCATTTTGCTTGGAGCCATAGGGCCTTGGTTAGCCATGTCCATATGGTTGGGGAATTTCTGCGCTCTGAACGGATGCTTGGCGAAAGAGGAGAATGTATGGCGTTAGGTCTTAAACGGAATCAGCTATTGATGGTAGTCATCATGATGAGCGGCACCTTCTTGGCGGTGCTGAACCTTACGGTTCTGTCTCCGGCGTTGCCGTCGATCATGAGGGACATGAATGTCGATGCGACCACGGTTCAATGGCTCACATCAGGATATTCGCTGGTTGAGGCAATAGTCATTCCGCTTTCG
>CADBOM010000082.1 GCA_902796325.1 uncultured Coriobacteriaceae bacterium | reverse complement strand
GATTTTGGCCGACAACCAGCCAAAGCTGCACGAGATAGCGAGATATCTGTACGAGCACGAGACCATCACGGGCGATGAGTTCATGGATATCCTGAAAGCTCCAGTGGATGACCAGACGCCCACGCTGGCATAGACGGAACACGTGGGGGCGCGACCTTGCTACGTCGAGCCCCCCACTGTTTCATCTACCCTTTAACGTGCGCTTTCATACGATACCGGCGTGCACACGAAGTGAAGGAGGTCGGAGTGTGTTCCATCTGAGTTTTGGAACTCTCCGACCCCTCTGCTTTCCAGCACGAAACCCGATGCCTGCAAAGCCTTGGATGAGGCGATGTTGTCCTCGTGGGTCCATGCCCTGAGCTCTTTGTATCCCTCGGCATGAAACAGGTAATCAACCACAAGCGAGACTGCCTCCGAGGCTATCCCCTTGCCCCACTCTGGCCTGAAAACGCTGTATCCGATCTCTATGCTGCTGCCGTCTTCGCTTCGGTCATAGGCACTGATGGATCCAACCACCATCGAGTCCATCTCTATTGTCCAGCACCTATCGCCTGGCACTTCCCATTGCTCGATATCGTTCTCGAGCTTCTCCCTTGTGGACTCCAGCGTTGCGCACGGGTTCCAGTTGGTGTATCTGACCATAATCTCGTCGGTACCAAGATATTTGTGGAACTTCCCTGCGTCTTCCATGGTCACTGGCCTGAGCCTCAAGCGCTCAGAACGCAGGATTCTCTCATCGTTCATGTGCACACCCTTCTTTGTCGGGCCGCTTCTTAACACGACTGGCCCCAACTTATGACCGCTTCTACACTCGACCGCTTATGCGCATGGCCAGCACCAACTTGTGACCGCTTTTGCGCACGGACGACCCCAACACTCGACAGCCTCTACGCGTGGCAACTCAAGCCTTCTTAACCGGATGCCGGATTATCGTCTTCAGCTTTTCTGCAGATGTTTTCCGGGGGTCCGAGATGTAGATCTCATGGTGAGGACGTTCGTCGGTGATGTCTACCGAATAGCCCTCGGATGCGGCGAACTCGTGCATGGCATCGACCGTCTGTGGCTCGTCATCGTAAGGACCCACATGCATGCACTGCACGCAAAGGCCCTCGGAATACTCGAGCAGCTCCACCTTCCCGAAGTCCCTCCCCTTCTTGGCAGTTGCAGCAGCTTTGGCCCAATCCAAATCGGCGCCTGTTACGAAGTCGGGCATCCGGATCAACGAAACGAAGTGGAAGTTCTCCTTGTGCTGG
Source organism: uncultured Coriobacteriaceae bacterium (assembly GCA_902796325.1). GTDB lineage: Bacteria > Actinomycetota > Coriobacteriia > Coriobacteriales > CADBOM01 > CADBOM01. The sequence continues at coordinate 4,378 of CADBOM010000082.1, read as the reverse complement.
TAGTCGACCCCCTGTACCCCTGGCTGCCACCAAAATCCCTCTAGAGGAGGTACCACGAAGTCGAAGTACCCATCTATCCGATGGTCCCCGCGCTTCGACATCTTTATCGTGTACGCCACCCCATACAGCAGCTCGATGGCATTGGCATACTCCCCACTGGGATCGTTGGGGTCGCCCTCCCCGCTAACGCTTATAAACCTCATTGGAGGAACGTCTACTATCACGGGCTTCTTCGGAGGGTTGTAGAGATTCTTGAATTCCTTCTTGTAATCGAATGCCATGGCGCCTCCAACAATATCTCCCTACGCGTCTTTCTCCATGATGGGCACACGCAGCGCATACAGCACATGTAGAGTATGCAACGTGCGCAGGTTTTTTGATAACCCGAATGATAACCCGAACAGCCAAATTTCATGCGCTGGTAACAACATCGGCCCACGTGACTGATAATATACGCATTGATTATCGCTATAATCGAACACGCGAAACCAAAATATCGAATTCGCAAATCAATCAACAACACGAAGGGCTTTGAGCATGAGCAAGATCGAGATGAAAACCCCGCTCGTCGAGATGGACGGCGACGAGATGACGCGCATTATGTGGAAGATGATCAAGGACGATCTTATCCTCCCCTACGTTGACCTGAAGTCCGAGTACTACGACCTGGGACTGAAGAACAGGAACGATACCGACGACCAGGTAACCGTAGACTCCGCCAACGCCACCAAGAAATACGGAGTGGCCGTGAAGTGCGCCACCATCACGCCAAACGCCGCCCGTGTTGAGGAATACGACCTCAAGAAGATGTGGAAGAGCCCCAACGGAACGATCAGGGCAATGCTGGACGGAACCGTGTTCCGCGCCCCGATCATCGTGAAGGGAATCGAGCCATACGTCCGCAACTGGACCAAGCCCATCACCATTGCCCGTCACGCCTATGGCGACCTCTATAAGAACACCGAGATGAAGATACCCGGACCCGGCAAAGTGGAGCTCGTCTACACCCCGGCAGACGGCGGAGAAGAGCAGCGCGCGCTCGTGCACGAGTTCAAGGGAGCAGGCGTTGCGCAGGGCATGCACAACCTGGACGATTCCATCACCGGTTTCGCACGCAGCTGCTTCAACTATGCTCTGGACACCAAGCAGGATATCTGGTTTGCCGCAAAGGACACCATCTCCAAGATCTACGACCACAGGTTCAAGGACATCTTCGCCGAGATATTCGAGGCCGAGTACAAGGACAGGTTCGCAGAGGCCGGAATCGAGTACTTCTACACGCTGATCGACGACGCCGTGGCCCGCGTGATGAGAAGCGAGGGCGGGTTCATCTGGGCTTGCAAGAACTACGACGGCGACGTCATGAGCGATATGGTTTCCACCGCATTCGGATCCCTTGCGATGATGACATCGGTGCTCGTCTCCCCACATGGATATTGGGAGTACGAGGCTGCGCACGGCACAGTGCAGCGTCACTATTACAAGCACTTGAAGGGAGAGCCAACCTCCACCAACTCCGTAGCCACGATCTTTGCTTGGAGCGGAGCTCTTAGGAAACGCGGCGAGCTTGATGGAACCCCCGAGCTCATCGAGTTTGCGAACAAGCTGGAGAAGGCCACGATCGACACCATCGAGAGCGGCAAGATGACCGGCGACCTTGCCCGCATCACCACGCTTCCCAACCCCACGCAGCTTGGCACCGAGGAGTTCATCCTGGCAATTGCCGAGAACCTCGAGGCATAGGTTCGAAGCACAGGTAAACACACAGCGCTAGATGCACGCAACGCCTGCGAGCGTCTAGCGCATTCATATTACGTTGCGTGCGACTGCACCCGATATTTGCATGCAAGCCGCATGTTACGTGCGCCCGTTGTTATGTGCGACCGACGGACCCTGCATGAACTCGAAGCGGGCCGCGTCATATAATGAAGCCATGCAAAACGGCAAGCACTCACGCAAACGCGATGCGCAGCCCAACAATCGGTTTTAAGTTTGGAGAGTAACGATGGCTCAGGGATTTGCAAAGGGAAAGCCCAGGATCTTCACTCCAGAGGTTCTAGATGGGCTCGACCTCGAGGACATTAGGTGCCGCTCGTGCAGCGGATACGGTAACTGCGGTTACAAGAGCTACTACCTCGATGAGGATAACGACGGGGTTGTTTCGATCTGCAACCGCCGCAAGAAGATGTTCCAGTGCAAGCGCGATGGAATTCCGTTCGAGGAGGACGGGTTCAAGCCCGGGAAATAGAAGCAGCCGAGCGTCAAGCCGTGCTTTAGCTGGAGAAACAGCAAAAGGCCTGCGCGGGTTTAGGCGAGAAAGCAAGCGACACGAGCTGGCTACCGTCTAGATCCTGCGCAGGCCTTCCCATATCCACATGATCAGTGGAGCCGGGATGATCTTGTCCGCAACTCTCATCAAGAACGGTACCAAGCCGCATGTGGCAACCGGATAGTTGATGCGGTTGATAAAGCTCGACCATCTCACAACGTTTCGGGCATTCGCCTGAGGCCATGGATGCTTGACCGTCTGGCCGTTAGAGGTTTCGCGGGCAACCTTGATGAACTCGGTTTTAACCCAGATCGGGCACACGGCGGTAACGTAGATTCCCTTGCCGCGCAGCTCGAACCTCAATGCCCTCGTGTAGCTTCGAACGAAAGCCTTCGACGCGGCGTAAACATTAAGGCCGGGCAATGGTTGGAACGATGCGCTGGAGGCAATCTCGATGATGTGCCCGCCTTTGCGCATGTGCGGAAGACACGCCTGCGTTATGTCGACAAGAGCACGGCAGTTGAGGTCGATCATGGAGTCGACCTCCTCCTGGGTCATGTCGTCGTACATACCGAACTTCCCGAACCCAGCGGCATTGACCAGAAGCCCCACCTCGAACGTATCGCCATCCTCAGCGACACCTATCGGCTCGCTGGCTCCCGCAGCCTCTGATGCGGCCTCATCGCATGCGGTTTCGTCTGCATCGGCTCCGCTCGTCTCAAATCCTCTTGCAGAAGCCTCGTCCATCATCTGGGCCAGCTCCACAATGGATTCGCTGGCTCCCGCAGCCTCCGACGTGGCCTCATCGCATGCGGTTTCGCCTGCATCGGTTCCGCCCGACCCGGTTCCCCTTGCAGAAGCCTCGTCCATCATCTGGACCAGCTCCCCAATGGATTCCCTTGCTCCAAGATCGAGCGGAATGCACCTCACAGGCGTGCTGCACTCTTTTGCAAGCTCCTCCAAACGTTCGACACGTCTGGCTATGGCCCAAATCTGGTCGTATTCGTGCCTAGCATCCGCATACCGCGCGTACTCGCGTCCAAGACCACTCGACGCACCGGTGATAATAGCGACCCTCATTTGACCTCCGCAGAACGCAGCTACGAAAAACGGACCCCGTCCATAAGAACAGGGCCCGCATTCATTTTAATCTCCGAAACCGATGCTCGCGGTTACGAATCCGATCCGCAAGACCAGCTGAGTCAGCCGAGACTTGCCTCCAGATGTCGCCGCCAGTTGCTGACAGCTAGCATCAGCTGCTAGTCCAAGCAGCTGCTAATCCAGGCTTGCGACCCACTCTGCCAGCTTCTCCTTGCTCATGGGACGGTTGCAATTTATGCCCTCGGTAATCGTGCAGCTATCGGGAACGCTGGGCCTAAGCCACTCTGCAGAATGCATGAATCCGTTTCCGCCGGAGGTCATGAACAGAACGACCTTCTTGTTGGAGAAATCATAGCTCTCGAGGAAGGTGTTGATGATCGTGGGGCAACCATGGCACCAAAGAGGATAGCCAATGAGAATGGTGTCGTAATCGGCGATGGGCGCATCATGATCTGCGAGCTCGGGGCGGAAAGACCTGTCGAGCGTCTCCACAACGCTGCGGCACTTGTCGTTTGGCCAATAAAGGTCGTCCCTGGTATATGGAACCTTGGGTTTGATCTCGTAGATATCCAGTCCAGCAGCATCTGCAATCTGCTGTGCAGCCCTCTTGGTACGTCCCGCCTCAGCGGAGAAATAGCACACGAGTTTCTTGCTCATATTGGTAACAGCTCCTTAGATGATTCCCTTATACATACCTGAATTGTACCCCAACGAGCAACACCGTCCGTTTCGCACGTGCGTACGGCGCCGCTTCGAAGGAGCGGAGCATCACAGCCAGCGAAGAGAACACATAGGAAAGAGGGCAGAAGAACGAGTAGAAGTTTGGACAGCTAGTGCAGGTTATTCGCCGTCATGATGGACTTCTCCGGAAAGCCCCGAAAGCTCCCCATACCTGAAGCAGTCCTTCTCATGGGAATTAATCACTCCGATGGCCTGCAGGTAGGAGAAAATCGTCACGCTTCCCGCAAACTTGACACCGCGCTTCTTCAAGTCCTTGGAGACGGAGTC
>CADBOM010000081.1 GCA_902796325.1 uncultured Coriobacteriaceae bacterium | reverse complement strand
TTTCGACGAGAAGAAGGTTACTGGCGAAGAGCTGCTGCAGGCACTACGCGACAACTGGAAGGGTCACGAGCCCCTCTACATGCTGGTCAACAGCGATCATATGCACCAGTATGGAAACGACGACGATTATGCAGACGACATGGCAAGGTACGTCATCGATTCCTATTGCGAGCACGTCGAGCACAGGCCAACCGCACATGGCGGAGAGTACATGCCTGGAGTGTTCACCGTTACCGCCAACGTGCAGCACGGTGGAGCCACCCCGGCATCGCCCGATGGACGCATGGCAGGAGAGCCGCTTTCGGACTGCATGGGACCAGTTCACACCAAGCGCGCATCGCACGATCACCGCGGACCGACAGCTATTGCCAAGTCGGTTTCGAAGGTCGACATGTCCCGAATTGGCAACGGCATAATCCTCAACTGGAAGTTCACCCCGAGCACCGTTGCCGGCGACACCGGATTGCAGAATCTCATGGACCTCATGGATGTTTACTTCAAACGCGGCGGAATGCAGAGCCAGTTCTCGATAGTTGGCAACGAGATTCTCAAATGCGCGCAGAAGCAGCCTGAAGATTACCAGGACCTGCTCGTAAGGATTGCCGGATACAGCGCATACTTCGTCGAACTGTCCAAGGACCTGCAGGACGACCTGATCGGACGCACGGAGCTTCAGTTCTAGAGCACCGGTTGCAGCCTGTAAGCTGCGAATGTAAGTAGATCGCGCATCAAGGTAGCTCCCATGATGCCACAGGCATCATGGGAGCTTTTCTTTTGCTTTTATTTTGTCTATATCGACCTGCTGACTACTTCGAATACGAGGATTTCATTGAAGCACTTCAAATCAAACGGCGAACTTGCCGGACTGATAACCGACATCCAAAAATATACGATTCACGATGGTCCGGGCATTAGAACGGAGATATTCTTCAAGGGCTGCCCGCTGCATTGCCCGTGGTGTTCCAATCCAGAGACCATGAACCCCGAGAAGCAGCTGAGCGTCCGCACCACCAAGTGCATGGGTCAAGACCTATGCGGCTGGTGCACCGATGTCTGCCCGCTTGGAGCAGACACCCCGATAAGATTTGCCGAAGATGGGTCCCTGCTGCCAATTCAGATGGTCAGCGAATGCAAAGGCTGCTTCAAGTGCGTTGAGGCCTGTCCAGGTGGAGCCATCTTCTCGTGGGGAGACCTCTACACGGTGGACGAGCTCATGAAAATCATCCTCGAGGATATCGAGTTCTACGACAAGAACGGCGGTGGCGTCACATTATCTGGCGGAGACGTTACCATGCAATGGGAGTTTGCCTCCCGGCTTCTCGCGGCGTGCAAGGAAAAAGGCATTCACACGTGCACTGAAACCGAAGCACTTTGCCCGCCCGAGCATCTTGACGCTCTTATGGGGAATTCCGACCTTCTGATCTTCGACATCAAGTGCTTCGACGCCAGCGAGCACATCAAGCTTTTTGGAACCGGCAACGACCTTATCCTGAGCAACATAGCCCGCGCTGCAGAGGCTGGAAAGCAGATGATAGTGAGAACTCCCGTTGTTATGGGATATAACGGCTCAGACGACGATATACGCAGTATCGCAGCATTTCTGCAGATGATTGTGGGCGAGAATCTGGTGGCGTATCAGCTTCTCCCATACAGGAAGATGGGTGTGGAGAAGTACGACAGCATGGGCAAACCGTATCCGCTGATGAGCTACGAGGTACCAGATGTCGCTACATCGGAGGCCAATCTTCGCAGATTGGGTGACATGGTGGTAAGTGAATTTGGGATTCCAGTGAAGATCGGGCAGTAAGCGAGCAGCTGCCAGGATGGTGCTCTGGCAATGGCCGGACAATAGTCGAGTAATAGCAGAATAATAGCTGGACAATAACCGGCCAGCAGAAAGCAACAGAACGCAAGATAGACCAAATCGTGAGACGGGGTCAGCCACCGAGATGGCCGGCCCCGTCTTTTTCTATCTGGCATTGGATTGAGACATCGAGGCATTCAGTAGAGGCATTCAGGCGATAGCAAGTCTATCAACATTCAGCAGCGTCGAAATTACCATACAGAAACCGAATCGACATCCTCAATTTGCACATTCGCATCGAAGAAAGCCCTTATCGCCGCTATCCCTAGCGCAGTATCCTTAACTCCCGTGGTCTCATACGAAGAATGCATGGCCAACTGAGGCAATCCGATATCCACGGAATGCTGGCTCACCTGGATATTCGACAGATTGCCAAGCGTGGATCCACCAGCAGAGTCGCTGCGATTGGCAAAGAATTGAATGGGGATACCCGCATCGTTGCAAATCTTGGCGAACACCGCCCTGCTATAGGCATCGGTCGTGTACTTTTGATTGGCCGCTTCTTTTACAACGATCCCATGGTTTAACAACGGGTGGTTTGCCGCATCGGCCTTCTCCGGATGATTGGGGTGCACGGCATGCGCGTTGTCGCAGCTGAGCATCATGGACTTAGCAATTGCGGCTTGCAAGTCTTCCGAGCCATAGCCTAAGGCAGAGTTCGCGCGAGACAGAACGTCGCGCAGGAAGGTGGACATTGCACCTTGCTTGGTGTTCGACCCAACTTCCTCGTTATCGAAGCATGCATAAACGGACACATCGTCATCGTTAGACGACGCGATGAACGCCTTTAGCGCGGCGAATGCGCATTGAAGGTCGTCGAGTTTTGGAGACGACACGAACTCGTCCGCCGCACCCCATATCGATGGCTCCTGATGATTGACCAGGAAAAGATCCTTGCCCAATATCTGGTCAGCATCCACATCGAGCACTTGTGCAATCATCTCGTCGAAAGCCCCGGCTGGCAACTCCCCTGCAGAGAACAGCGGGCACATATCCACCTGTCTGTTGTACTCCATCCCCTTGTTGATGGAATGGTTCATATGGATGGCCAAGTTGGGTATGAGGAGTATGTCCTTCTCGATGTCGAGCAAGCGGCTCGCAATCTTGCCATCTTCTGACACCAGAACACGACCGGCAACTCCAAGCGGCTTATCAAGCCATGTGTTGTCGATCATTCCCCCATAGGCCTCTACATTCAAACGAAGATAGCCCGCTGGGCCATCGAGCTCTGGAACAGCCTTTACCTTGTAAGTTGGAGAGTCGGAGTGAGCCGCAGCCATTTGAAAATGGTAATTATCGGAAACATTGCCGCCCACTTTGAAAGCCACTATGCTCGATCCATTTCGAACCGTATAGTATGACCCCCCAGCGGTAACTCGCCATTTTGACTGCTCTGGCAGATATTCGAATCCCTCGGCATCCAGATAGTCTCTAATCGTCGCAACGGTATGGAACATGCTCGGGGAATTCTGGATGAAGTCGAGCATCTCCTCCGAAACTTCTATGTCGTGCTCTATACCGTTTCTGGTTTCCTGCGTTGCGCCATTCATTGCTGCTCCTAACGTCTGCCATCTATGTCGATGATAGCAGTCCGAGGGATGCAAGATAACAAAAGG
>CADBOM010000080.1 GCA_902796325.1 uncultured Coriobacteriaceae bacterium | reverse complement strand
GGCGTCACCGTGAGGGTCCCGAGGTCCTCGGAGGCCACCTTGTAGTCGGAGGCCTGGGCGGTCCCCCAGTCTATGGCGTAGCCGTTCCGGCTGCTGCCGACCTCGGTCTGGGACCCCGTCGCGGAGACGGAGACGCCGTCGGATTCCACGGCGCCCGCGATCTCGGCCTCGGGAGCCGTAAGCGCGGTCCCGTCGTAGGCCTTCTCCGCGCTGCCCGTCCTCACGGACAGCTGCGCGGGGGTAATCTCCAGCCAACCATCGGTAACGTCGATGTTTCCAACTGCATATTTGCTGCTGCTTGAGGTCAGAGTGAACGAATTGCTGGTAAGACCCATCTCATAGGTTCCAACATGGGTGCCTGCAGCGGTGCTGGTGTTTCCATCGCCAACATATGCAAACGTGACGCCGTCGGGCAGCGTGGTAGTGGTGGTATTGCCAACCTTGTACTGCACGTCGTATCCGGTAGCGGTTTGCTCGGAGCCGTTGTAAACCTCAGTCCCGGTGTGACCAACAACGGTGGCGGTTACATTGGTGCCCCAAACTGCATACAGCTCGTTGCTAGGCAAGGTATCAACGCGAACACTTTGTCCAGCCGTGCAAACCACATCGGCTGCATCGGCAGTGGTGGCCCAACCCATGAACGTATACGAATCACCGGCTTTGTTAAAGCCAGCGCTCGCAGCGTCGAGAAGGGTTACCTCCGCATTGTTCCTGATGTCTGCCACTGTGTACTGGGTATTTGCATCGCCAGCAGCAACATCGGCTGGGTAGTTCGCGTAGTAGGTAAGCTGCGTGCTAGGAGCAACATCTCCATACTGCGCATACAGCACAACATCGGCCTCGCTAATCTTGAACTTGTCACCAGGATAGTAGGTGGTGCCGCTACCATCGGCAGCGGTATTCCAGCTCAAGAACACCTTATCGGTTGGAGCCACGATTCCCGTGGAAGCCATAGCCGAAGCCTCGGTGTTGCGAGCATAGGTGTGCGAGTCCGTAAAGGATCCGCTGCCACCATTTGCGTCGTAGCTAACGGTGTACTTTCCGCTATCCAGCACGTACGGATAGAGCTTGTAGCCAGCAGGATCGATCAATGCGCCCTCGGAGTTGTAATTGGAATAAGTCCCAGCCTCGGAGAGAGTAGCCCATCCAAGCCAATCGTCGCCTTCATCGATGACCACGGTGCCAACGTTTGGATTACCAGCCTCTATGACTGCGCCTGTTGTATCCTTCACAACCGGCATATCGTCGGTGTCGATGTAATCAAGGTATTCGAACTGCTTGGATGCCACTAGGTTGCCATCAACATCGTAGATTTCGACTGGAATCTTCTTGGTCGACCATTTGCCATACACCTTCACATCGTTGGCAGGCATGGTCTCGTTGAAGTCGAATTTCTCGGTGCACGCAGCATCTTTGTACCAGCCATCAAACTGCACGACGTTCGGGTCTAGCTCTGCAAAGCTTTCCGGCATCGTGAGAAGAGAAGCGTCCGTGATGTTGTAACCGGCTATGCTGGCCTCGTACTTCACAGATTGCTCGGGAGCAGCAACGGAGTTATCCACGGCATTCAGATAAACGAACTGATAGCTGTTGCGCGTGTAATAGATATCCAGTGTCCTAAAACCACTGGGAACCCAAGTTTCACCGGCAACTGCTGGATGCAGACGCCCTCCGTCAGTTCTATATTGAGATGCCGTGAAGCCATCGTACTTGTCGGTAATTCCAAACGTACCGCTTCCAGCTCTCATGCTGTTCGCGGCAGTACCGTAGGTGCCGTCGAGCCCCTGTTTGTAGAAGCTAATCGTAGAGTTTTTACTGGGCTGGTTTGCATACAGGGTGATCGACTGCTTGCCTCCACGCGACGTATACGAATATTCCGTCAGACCGGTGAAGATAAAGGAGTCGAGGAACGACAGCGTCATATTGCCGCGCCTGTCCGACCACTTGTAGTTGTTGGGCCAGGTGTACCCGTTCTTTGCCAGAGTCTGTCCGAAGAGACCCGTGAAGCTCACGGTGTTCCAGCGGCTGTAAACGAAGTTGACGGTCATGTAATCGCGATCGTAGTAAACGTTGATCACAGTAGAGCCATCTGCTGCAACAGTTACAGCACCGTTTGCGTTAATTGCGATGTTTCCGCCCGTAGTCGAATTCGAATACGATGTGCTGCTGTAATGGAATCCCTCTATGTCCAATCTGTTGTTTCCCGCATACACCGTGCTGCCGGTTGCTGCGCTAACGTCTAGCAAGCTCTCCGAAGCGCAGTAGTCGTAAGTCTTGTTGGTTGCATTCTTGCTGTCGTTTACAGACTGCTTCCAAACTATTACGGAGTAGTGGGTCTGCGCTGGGGTCCATGTTGCGGTGAGCTCTGTGTTCTGGCTCAGACGCTGTCCGAATACGAACTCATTGCCATTGGCATCAACCCATTTGTCAAACGTGTATCCGACCCTAGATGGATTAGCCGGTGCCACAGTGGTTGCATCGTACGGGCAGAACTGCGGACCAACATATGTTCCCTCGTTGGAATCGAACAGCAGATAATGGCCGGTTTCCACCTTTGGGTACAGATAGGTATCGGAGTTGCCAATCGTATATGAATCTGCAACCTTGCTGCTCGGATCCAGCGTTGGGCTGGTATACCAGCCGGTGATGCTCTGCTCTGGACCAGTTGCAAACTCAACGATCGAGGTATCAATCACGTCTGTGGAGATGCCGTACTTGGTCTGGAACACGCGTCCAAAGTTGTCGAGGAAGTACACGTAATGAACCTCGGCGAAAGCTGGGTAGAGGTCGATGGTCCTAACCGACTCCGCCTCATATTCGTTTACGGTGATGGTTTGGCTGAGGTCGAAATTGGCCTGGCTCTGCCCACTTAGGGTAGACCATCCCACGAACCTATAGCCTTCCTTCTCCGGAGTGGCCGGCGAATACAGCTTGTCCCCGGTCTTCACGGTTTGGGTGTCCAGCACGCTGCCATCGGCACCATGGAAGCTGTAGTCCTCGTAGTAGTACTTGGTTGTGGTTTGGATATCCTCCGCGGAGGTCTCACCAGTTACCACGTAGATGGAAAAGTGGGTGGTATCGAACACCTGGGCGTCCTGCATAACCTGCTTGGTGTCAACCTTCTCCACGGCAGTTGCATCGTCGGAAACGTGATAAACGCCAATCTCCTGCCCCTTCATATTGGAACCGAAGATGCTAACCCTAACGGCGCCGTTTGGCTCGATCTCGGTGCCGTCGGCATTCACCAGAGTGATGTCGATAGCCTGGAGGTCGTTTAGGACCTTTCCGTTAGCCGCAACGGTAGCTTCTACAGCATTGGTCACTGCGTAGTTGGTCACGTCGCTGACCTTCAGAACCACGCCAGCCGGGAGAACGCCTTGCCCAGCAGTTACCATAACGGTGCTGTTGCCAGCTACTCCCCTGAGCTCCACTGCCGGGTAGGCCTCGGCTTGCGCGGCGGCGGAATCGGTTTCGCTAGTTGCCGATCCCTCGTTTTCCTGAACTGCTCCAGCAGCTTCGTTGGCAGAAGCATCTGCCGCATTGCTCTCTACTGCAATGTCATCAACCGAAGCTTCGGTTACCTCCGCGGCCTCTGTCTGACCAGCGGCTGCTGCCTGACCGCCAAGCACATCCCCGGCATCGGTTGCAGCAGAGTCGCCTGCTACCGTATTTGAATTTTCGCTTGAAGTACCTGCTTCTAGAGCGGAAGAGGCAGCCTGTACCCCATCAGCTGCAGCCTGAGCAGTTGACTGCTCCGCTGCGAATGCCGACATCCCACTCATGCTAAACGTGAAAATTGCAGCAAAAGCAACCGAAGCTATCTTGTTAGCCAGGCTCTTGCCGCTCTTATCTTTGCCCTTGTTAGAACCGAGAACGTGTACCTTGTGCCCATACGCCTTTTTCATGGTACTCCTCCCCTCATTTCGCGATTTGAAACTGAAACTGCAAGTTCAGAGAGCTACTGCAAATCTGCTAGCGCGCGTTCACGTGTGCCCGCTTTCGCACATTTGGCGTGGCCATTGATTTGCCTCTGCCCTCTTGCCATTGCATTGGGGAGTTGTCCTTTTGAGATAGCCCACCGCGCTATCCACCATGAATAAATAGAAATAGAGGTGCTGGATATAGATATCCCACCTCGTACCGTTGCCATTAAATTTATTGTTGCCAACTAGTATTGAAGCCAACTACCCCTAGCAAAAGCTTGCTAGGGGTATTCTTTCGAAAACATTGAGTAGATTAAACATATCTGGTGTGCCGTTCGTGCCTGTGAAATACCGTTCGTGCTGAAAAGCAGATTATTTCAGAGGGAAGATAGGCAAGCCTGGAGGAAGCGGCTTGTTCCAATTGCTGCCGAATAGGCTTGAAGAAATCGAATCGGACGGAGCCCACATCGGGCGACATTTGAATCGGACGGTGTCCGTATTGGACGCACCACAGAATCTAGCAAATATATCTGTTAGCGAAATTCCGCATCCCTTTGGGCTTGATCATGCGGTTTTAAAGCCCCTCCCGATGGAACTACAACGAAGGCGCGAAATAGCCCTTCATCCTCTTCAAATCGCGCAAATCCACCGGCGTTCTCTGCCAAATAGCGAACGTTTTCCGTGCCTATACCAGCACCATCGTGCTTTGTAGACATAAGCACTCCGTCGTCGCTATAAACAAGATTACCTGCAAACGTGTTTCGAATATCCACGACGAGCTTGTTGCCTGTAGTGGCGTCCACTTTAATCTTCAGCACTGGAGGCATATTCTCCTGGCTTGCGCTGCCTCCCAAGCTCGCATTGCCTTCTAGGCTTGCGCTGCCTTCCGAACCCATATCCAAAGGCGCCAGGCTCTTCAGGGCCTCGACCGCATTTTCCAGCAAGTTTCCTAACAGAGAGTAGAGCTTTAGATCTTCGAAGCCGCAATCTTGAGGCACGTTTGCATGAACTTCGACAACCGCTCCAAAATCCCTTGCCTTTTGCTCATAGAAATCTATGATGGCGTTTGCCGATCTGTTCTCGCACCAAACAAGAGGGTCTCGATCTACCACGGTTTCCAGTTCTCTGGAAAGCGCACGCATTGCCTCCACGTCGCCCCTAGCGGCAACATCTGCAACCGCATTCTGAAAATGTCTGAGATCGTGCCTGGCTTTGCGAGTGGTCTCTATTCTTTCCTGCAGCACCGAAGCCTGATGCAAGCGAAGCCTCATCAACCCGTTCTCGCGCGATTTCTGCATGCTGTCCTCGTATGCACGCACCATCTCATATCCAAACAGCATCATCACCAAAAGCAGAACAACGAGAACGAACATCAAGAGCGTTGCCTGGAGGATCATACCGTCTTGACGCAAAATCGCGGTGTCATACGGAACTGCCATAACCTCGATAACATAGGTGGCCATTGGCACGAACCATGCAATGTGCCAGAAAAGCTTACCAAGGTCGTTGCCAGATTTTTCTAGCAACAACATGTTCTGCCTCAATATCATGGCATGGAAAACCGCGTATTCAACTGCAACCAAAGCCCATTGAGCAATCATTCCCGGCCAGGTTAGGATGTCGCTTGCAAGCGCGGCATCTCCGCCAAGCCATGCATCGACCACAAAAGCAAGGTTCACCATCGTGTAGTTGAAAAATTCCGAGAAGAAGAACAAGGCCAGAAATTGCATTATCTGACGCTTGAAGATAACCAGCATTATGGCAACGGTTATGACGCCACTGCCTACGAACAGAAAATCCTTTACTTGAGGGACCAGCAAACGAACCACACCAAGTGCCACGCCCAAAGCAATGCTTAGCAGCAAAAGCACTACATAAACCCTGCGCGATATATCCTCGTTGTCGTAGAAAGGCTTTAGAAAGAAATACGCGGTTGGAAGCGTGATGAGCTGCTCGGAAATAGACCATATGAAGGTCACGATATCTGGGTTCATCAAGATCTCCAACCTATGCAATTGCTATTCAAAACTCTGAGCCGACCAAGCAGACCAAGCTTCGCGCGCTGCCTTGAAATTTCTGCGGCTTATGGGCACGCGGCTGCCGTTGTAGAGAACGTACTCGTCTTCTTTGATTTTCACAACATCGTCGAGGTTAACCAAATACCCTCTCGCGCAGCTGTAGAACTGCTGCACTCTGCGTTGGCCCTCTTCGCTGGGTATCTGCGATGATCCGACTTGTCCACGGAGCTGCATGCTCGGATATGCCAAAGCCGCAGCGTTTAGCGCATCCTGCACGTCGCTGAAGTTTACACGAAGTCTCAGCGGCTCGCCATGCGTCATGTACAGGTCTACATAATGTCCAGAGGCCTTAGCCCACATGACGTCTGCCGGTACAATATCACATCCGGCAATGTTGACTGTCCGTTGATCGGACTCCGCTAGGCCTGCCAGTTCCGTTAGCCCTATCTTGTCCAGCATCTCTGCCACTCGTTCGTAGGTCACGGGTTTTAGCAGGTATCCCTTGGCATCAACCTCGTAACTCTCAACTGCAAAATCTCTGCTACTGGTAATGAACACAATCTGGCATTTTGAGTCTGCTTTGCGGATTCGCTTGGCCACGTCAAACCCAGTTTCAATCTGGTTTGCCTCGCCTGAAGTTTCGCTAGAAGATCCTTGGGAAGACTCTTGGCCAAGGTCCATCAGCGTTGAATCGAGATAGCAGTCGAGCAAAACCAGTTCGTAGCGATTCGACTCATATCCAGCAAGAAAAGCGCGGGCCGTTCGGAAGGCATCAACCGCCACATCGAGCGTCTGAGCAGCAAGATACCTATCGACAAGGGCCTTTATCTCCCTCAACTCGTCAAGATTGTCTTCTAGAATAGCTATCTTCATATTCGCTTCCATCTAAACAGCACAAAGTCATCCGTATACGTTCCGGTTTGCCGCGTCAGGTATTTCATTATATCCCCATCCCATTAATAACCCGCCAGCTCACATTCCCCATTCACGATGGGCACACCGTTGGTCCTGGCAGCACGCACGGCATTCATGGGCTCCCTGATCGTTGCGGTGTCACGTATGGCTACTGTCACGCTATCCCGCAATTTTGTTTTGCTTAGGGATATTTCTGCGTAGGGATATGTTTCGGTTTCGTTATTCTTTTGCAACAGTTGCCCTATAAATCCTCAACTGTGCGAAAATTAAAAGCGAACAAGAAACTGGTGCCCGTTGTTGCTGGTTCAAAACCAGATTGTAGTGCCCTGAAAAACTGCAGCCTTTCACAGCCAGCATGCAATCTTACGGCTGGGATGCGGGTTGCCTATTCGCGAGACAGTTGCAGTTCTGCAGCGAGCGAAGCTGACTCATTGGAGGCCACCATGAAAAACGATTTCGTAGACCATTACCTCAGCGAATATATGAACGAGAAAAATGCAATCTCCAGCAGCCTTTTCAAAGAGGGCAGCCAGCTGTTCACCGCGGAAAACCTGCAGGAATTCACCTGGATGGGCCGCGAGCTCTATATGCGCGGACTGGCAACCAGCCATGGCGGCAACATGTCCATCACCGACGGCAAGTACATTTGGATTACCCGAGCTGGCGCAAGCCTTGCAAACCTGCAGCCGTCGGACGTTGTGATGGCAACGTGGAATCCGGACGAAGATCCCACAAAAGTCTCCACCGAGGCAACCGCCCATCATGCAATCTATCGCGGTGCAGCCACCTACGCCAAAAACATTGGAATGAGCTATGGGAACATGGCGATAATCCATGCGCTCAGCCCATATGTTCTCTTCCGCTCGATGGTCGACGACGAAATCTACTCAGTTGATGGCGAGAGCAACTACGTGCTTGGCGAGAGCACTCCCGTTGTGAAGATTCCAGGTGAGCCCGTCGCCCGCGAAGCCGCCAAGATCTTCGAAGAAGTTGCAGCTGAGGGCGTGCAGATTTTTGCAGTGCGTAGACATGGTGCCTTTGCGATTGCACCAACGTTGGAGCGAGCTCAGCGCTTGGTTACCTGCTTGGAGCAAACTTCTAAAATTCTGACGATGTTCGAGCAGACGGGTCGCAAATTCAATCCGTCAGATTTTGCGAAATAGCACTCGATTGAGTTCATCGAATGCAGTTGCGCAAACTCTTGCACAGGCAGGCGCCGCATCGCTGCTGCGCCTTTGTACGCCTTTGCCCTACTTGGATTGCTCAGCTTCCTCGCCCATCTGGTCTTGCATGATCAGCCAGTTAACGTTGTCCTGAACTCGAATAATCCATTCGCGCACGTCGGTCATATCCCTGTTGTGATGGACATCGTAACGGGTACGTTCCTGAACATCTTTGGGCAGTTCGTTGAACTTCTTCGTAAGAGCATTAGCTACCTCAGCCAATCGCTTTGGGTATTCCTCTGCCATTGCATGTATCTCATCGTACGAATACATGCCTGGATTCTCGCGCGCCATCTGCACGTCAAAATCCAATGCATCCAGGTCTTCGTAAATTTTTCTCATCTCGGGAGTCAAGCGCGATCTATCCATAACGCAGCCTCCTTGCTCGTAATGTTTGCTAACAAGTTTAATTCATGGACGTGCACTGAACATGCCGACCCGGCAAATATTAAACGGGCTTTTACAAAAGAGTCGTAATGATGTGAGGAGTTGCAAATGCACGGCTAGGATAAGGCCGCCGGATAAAACCGCAGTGGAGGCCACCAAGACCAACAGGGCTGCGGGAACATGATTTCCGCAGCCCTGTTGGTGCCCGAGGTGGGATTCGAACCCACACGTCTGGTGGACAGAGGTTTTTGAGACCTCCGCGTCTGCCGTTCCGCCACTCGGGCAAGTAGCTAAAACAACTGAAAAAGAAGTATAGCGCAGATAGCCGTTCTAGACCAAAATAATCTTACTGCGTCGGCGTGCTGCCGCAAAAAACGCCGTTATGCGCGTCAAACGCCACCAATGCCATTGCGAGCTATCAATACCATTGCGATGTTATTGCGCGGCAATAAGCAACGGTGGAAACGGCGGGCATTAAAACTAGCGGCAAACCTGGCGGCAATGAAAACCGAGTTGACCAACCAGCAACCACAACCTTTGGAGAATTCACAAAGTGAGCATTGCAAGCGACATCATCACCCTCGAAAACGAAAGAATCCTAAATCTCCTGAGCATCTACCTAAACGACGCCCCGCAAAGCGTGACAACCGAAGACATAGAAGCTCTTAGCGAATTCGGAATTAGCGAAGAGCAGGCCTTTGGCATGACCTTGGCCGGACTTTTCAGCCTCGATATTGCGGATAACCAGGCAGATTTCGAGTTTTACGAGAACTATTTTCCAAAGATGATCCACAAGTTCGACCAAAGCGATTTCTCAGATGACCCCTATCTTCGAGACATCAAGTTTCCAAACGCGAGTGTTGGCAATGCAAGCTTCGAGATGGTTAGCTATGCGCCGTATGAGGGGTTTGTGAGCAACGACTTCGAAGTCGAGCCAAACGGCAGGATCATTCCACAGATAGGGTTCTTCAGTCAAGAGTACATATACCCCACTGTGATGGAAGATGGCAGGATCTGGATGTCCGTCACTCCTCAAGAAATCAACACCATCAAACCCGCTGTCGACCATGCTCATGGCAAGGTGCTAACTTATGGCCTGGGGCTGGGGTATTTCGCCTACATGGCTTCGCTCAAGCCCAAGGTTGAATCTGTGACTGTTGTGGACCAAAACGACGGGATAATCCAGATTTTCGAGAGTCAGATTCTCCCCCAGCTCTCCACCAAAGACAAAATACGCGTGGTGAAATCCGATGCCTTCGATTACGCGCAGGATGTTGCCCCAAAGCAAGGATTCGACTTCATTTACACGGACCTTTGGCACGATGTTGGAGATGGCTTGGATCTCTATCTAAAGATGAAGGAGTTTGAGAGCCTGATTCCCTCAGCTGAATATATGTACTGGATCGAACCCACGATGCTGTGCTATTTGTAGCTGTTGCGTGTAACCGGTTTGCAACCGGTTTGCGTGATTGGTTTTGTTCAGCTGCCTTTTGCGGTTGGTTTAATGCGGTTGGTTTGCGCAGCCAAACTGCACAGCCATACTGTCGGCTAGTTTGCATAGCAGATTTGCACAGCTGGTTTTGCACAGCGCCTAGCTAAAAATCCTCGACTTGCCAAACCACGTGCCACCGACGCGGATGCACAACGTGCAAGATGCCGTCTCTCTGAGCTTGCCTCCTCGCATTCTCAGCAGCTATGAGGCGGTCTGTCTCCTCGATTTCCGTAACCACGTATTCCACTGTGCCCGCAAGCTTTTTCTTCTTGAGCTCACACTCCCAAATTACAACGACGCGCCAGCCCATATCTTCCAAGATGGCCTTGTCTTTTTTGTCGCGAGCCATGTTGGTCTCAAACTTGTTGTGCCAGTACTCGATGTTTGACCTTGGAGTTGTGGCGTATTTGCATCCTTTGTGATGGTGCCAAAAGCACCCGTTGACAAAAATGGCAATCTTGCGGCCCGGATATGCAATGTCCGGATGCCCGGGAACCCTGTTCCACTGCAAACGATATCCCGGGTAGCCTGCAGCTCTGAGCTCTTTGCGAACGAGCAGCTCCGGCTTGGTATTGCTGCGCTTATTGCCCTGCATGGACTTTCTTGTTGCTTCCGAGACCATCTTGTCTGCTTTGGCCTTTCCAATATTGCATTGCGCTTGTTGCGCCATTGCCGGTACATTTGCCGTTAACAGTACTGCCACCGTTAAAAGTGCATTCGCACATTCGTTCAGATATCATTATCGCAAGATCGACCACAACGTTATATCACGGATCCACGGAGAACTTCATGAACCTGAGCGAGCACATACATTCCAACATAGTCATCATCACAGGACATTACGGATGCGGTAAAACCAACCTCACCATGAACATGGCGCTCGATCTTGCAAAAGTGCGAGATTCGGTAACAGTTGTGGACCTCGATATTGTGAATCCATACTTCAGAATCTCGGACTCCACGCAATTGCTCGAATCAAAGGGAGTGAGCGTAGTTGCTCCTAATTTCGCAGGCACTTCGCTGGACACCCCGTCGCTTAGTCCGAAAGTCATGAATGCCATCGAGATGGCTGGCAAGGGAGAGACCCTAACCCTCATCGATGTGGGAGGCGACCCAGATGGCGCCACCACGCTGGCCCGCTTCAAGCAGGGGTTGAATGCCGCCGGCTATCAAATGATGTATGTGGTAAATCAGCGCAGGCTGCAAACCACCTATGCTGCCGAAACCAAGGAGCTTCTGGACGAAATCGAGATGGTCAGCGGCCTTAAGGGCACATGCATCGTTGGAAACACCCATCTCAAGGGCGAGACCACAGCGCAAACCATCGTGGATTCAATTCCCTTTAACCAAGGTGTGTCCGAGATAACCGGACTGCCGGTTGAGTTCATCACCGCAACTTCAACCGTCTACCAGGAAGTTGAGAGCCTGCTTAAGGGCACAAAGCCTGCTCCGCCAGAGGTTTTCCCGGTAGACGTGTACATCAAAACGCCTTGGGAATAGATTCCCATAAGTCCGCTTTGGCGCTCTCGCTCCGGTGCCCCGCTATGGCGACCCGCTTTGGCGTTCTGCCTCGGCACGATCTCATCGCGCTCCAAGCTCGCTCATCCCAGCAGACCCATTTCGGCACGCTTAGCCAACTGGCCCATCCTAGCTGACCCAATTCGGAACGCTTATTCCAACTGGCCCGTCCTTGCTGACTCATCCCAGCGGAATTACTTAACTAATCGCTCAAGATTGTCGACTATTTCCTTGGCATCGCTTGAGGTGAAGAACAAATCAAGATCGGGCTGCGGAACAAACTGTCGGCTGGACATGTC
>CADBOM010000079.1 GCA_902796325.1 uncultured Coriobacteriaceae bacterium | reverse complement strand
TCAGGGGCGCAGCCTTTTACATTGCGGGGCACCTCAGAGGGTGCCTTTTTCTAGTCGAACTGCTCTGGCGGCACGTTTTGATTGCTATCCGTGTAGGCGCTTCTCCAGAGCCTCGTTTACGATGCGCAGAGCCGTCACGCGAGCGTAGTGCTTGTCGTTTGACGGCAGCACGTTCCAAGGCGCGAATGGAGTGGACGTTAGACGCAGCATGTCGTTAACAGCGGCTTTGTACTGCGGATACTTATCGCGGTTTCGCCAGTCTTCCGGAGTGATCTTCCACTGCTTGTCCGGATTTGCCTCACGTGCCTTGAAGCGCTCCAGCTGCTCCTCGGGCGTAATGTCAACCCAGAACTTGATGAGTATGGCACCCCACTGAACCATCTCGTACTCGAACTCGTTAATCTCATCATAGGCTCGGCACCACTCGTCATCCGATGCAAAGCCCTCGATGCGCTCTACCAGCACGCGGCCGTACCAGCTGCGGTCGTAGATTCCAACGTGCCCGGCTTTTGGCAGGCGAGTCCAATAGCGCCAGAGGTGCGGATGGGCCAACTCGGGCTTCGTGGGAGCAGGGGAGGGGAATATCGTGTAGGCTCGCGCATCCAGCGCCTGGGCCAGCCTCTTGATGTTTCCGCCCTTTCCTGCTGCGTCCCATCCTTCGTACATGATCATGAGCGGAACCCTTGCCTGGTACATCTCGTTTTCCAGCGTGAAGAAGCGCTTCTGCTCCTTTTTGAGGATCTTCTTGTAGCTTTCGTCTTCA
This sequence comes from uncultured Coriobacteriaceae bacterium, assembly GCA_902796325.1. Taxonomy (GTDB): domain Bacteria; phylum Actinomycetota; class Coriobacteriia; order Coriobacteriales; family CADBOM01; genus CADBOM01. Next base: position 11,481 of record CADBOM010000079.1, on the reverse strand, counting down.
TCGAGGGTGGGCATCTCAACCGAGTGGTCGATCTGCGGGTATCCCGACATGATGATGAATTCGGATGACTTCGGTGCCTTGGCAGACTGCTCGCGTGCAGCTTCTTCTGCCGCGGCATGGGCATCTACAGCGGCGGCTTCTTCGGCCTCTTCTTGCGCAACATCAGGCGAAATCGTAACATCGTGCGACATCTGGGCTGCGGAATTTGCAAGGGCCTTTGCAGCGGCGGCCTCGGCCGATGGGTCGGGAGCCTTGTCCAGGGCGGCCTCGATGGCGTCTACTAGCGTTTGGGCGATGGCGATGTTTGCTGCCCTTTGGTCCTCGCCGTTTATCACGTGCCAGGGCGCGAAGTCGAAGTTCGACTCCTCAAGCAGCATGTCGTAGAGCTTGTAGGCCCGGTCGTACATATCGAGCTGCTCGATCTTCTCCTTGGTAACCCGCCATTGGGTGGCTGGGTCTTTCATCAGTCCCTCGAGGCGCTTCTTGCGCACGTCATTGCGCACGTGCAGGAACAGCTTGATAACGATATAGCCATCGTCAACTAGCATGCGCTCGAATCCGGCGGCGTAGTGCCTGTAGCTTCCAACGATGTCGGAGCGCATCTCGTTGCGCACCCGGCGCGTCCCGGATTCTTGTTCTCCCATAAGGCGCAGGCGCGCTTTTTCGAGGTCGTCGGAATCGAGGTTGCCGTACTTCTCCATTAGAGCTTGCTCTATGCCCTTGGTATACCAGCCACGGTCGAAGAACGTGATGGTCCCGCGCTCTCCCAAGGCCTGCCAGAACTCCTGCATGACGGGTTGCATGCCTGTAACCCCGTATTTTCTACCTGGAAACTTGCGAATTGAGTCGGCGGTTAGATCTTGCGTGACGTAAACGCTTGTAGCGCGCGCGTCGAGGTTGTACATGAGGTCGGAGATTCGGCTGCCTTTACCGGCTCCGCTCCAACCTTCGAACAAAACCACCAGTCCGATTCCGGCGCTGCGAGCTTGTTGTTGCAGCACAACCAGCTTGTCTATGAGCTCGTCGTGCTGCTCTTTGTATTCGGATTTGGACATCTTGTCCTTTGAGAAATCAACCGCCTCAAGCATATGAGTTCCTTTCGCCGAGGGGATATTTCCACTGATGATAGCACTAGTTAAATTCGCAACGGTTAATCTTGGCTGTTCCGATGTAGATACGCCATGTTGTCGCTAGTTCGTGGACTTTATGAATGAGTCCATGGCGCTGCTCGATATTACGGTCTCGCCGCCCAACACGTAGGCCTTGGAAATCTCGTCCTTGTTTGGTGCAACAACGCTGTCCACTATAGAAGTGGTGGCAGATGTATCGGGCTGGCTGGATCCTGGCACGAGCAAGAGGACCGACCCAGTTTTGCCCAATAAATCTACGCTTGCCAGTGCATCTGGGAAGTTGAAGCCAACGGATACGGCCATGTTGTCGAAGGAAAGCGGGCGCTCGGGCGAGAACTCGGCGCCTTGGATTGCTTCTCCGGTGACCCATTTTGCCACGACCGTAGATGTATCGTAGCGTGTATGCCCGTAAAGCCTGGTGTACGAGAATCCATCGCCTAGCTGGCTCTTTACGCCCTCGTAGTCAACGGACGCGTCTCCGCCTATCACGAGCACTTTGTGGAATCCACCGGTTTTTATGGCTTCCGCCTCGTCGTTGCTCAGTGCCTGCCCATCGCCCGTGGTTCCAAAAACCGGGGAGTTGGTATAAGCCGCGTATGGCGCAATCGACAGCGCATCTGCAAATCCAAATGCATCTACCACTATGGCCGTGCTGCCCCATCCCGTGGCTCCGGCATCGAATATTTTCATCGCGGTGTCGTTCCGGGTGGTTCCTGCTAACCGAACAACCTCGTTCACGCCGTCAATCGACCTCACCTCGTCATCAATGCTAGATGAGATGGCCGCAGCGCCTCCCAACACGTACACGGTTGTGCTTCCGTTTGATAGCCGCTTTATCTCGCGCGAAGCCTGCGGGGACAGTTGGCTACTTGCAGTTGTGATAACCGGGGCATCTAGAACTCCGGACAGCCCGGAGGCGCTCAGAGCGTCGGCAAATCCCTCTCCCGAAACCAGCAGGATGGTGCTTGCAGTGCCGTCGTTTGCCCCCGCCTCGGATATGGCAGCCATGGTGTCATATCTGGTCTGTCCTGCCAGACGGCTCCAAACGGTGCCACCATCGCCAACCACCACGGTGGTGCTGTCGCCGAATGCATATTGGCTTACGTTCGCGCTCTTGGGAACCTTGACCGTTTTGAGGGAGCTGCATCCCTTGAAGGCGTGGGATTCAATTGTGTTGATTCCTTCCGGGAATTCTATGGAAGAGAGGCTGCTGCATCCATTGAAGGCATAGGACGCGATGGTTTTAAGCATCGATCCGTCGTCGAACTTAACCGTTGACAGCGATTCACACCAGGAGAAGGCTCCCTCTCCCACTATCACAACGGTATCCGGGATCTCTATAGACGTGAGACTTGTGCACTGGCCAAAAGAGTAGTATCCGATGGTTTTGAGCGCCGAGCCATCGGCAAATGTTACCGACGAGAGCGAATTGCACGCGCAGAACGCGCTGGGTCCAATTTCCGATACCGTGCTGGGTATCTCGATGGATTCAAGGGACCTGCATTTGTAGAAAGTATTATTCCCAATGCTCTCCACCCCATTGGGAATGGAAATAGACTTCAACGACGTGCACTCGTTGAACGCATAGCTTCCTATAGCGATAAGCGTGCTTGGGGTGTTCACGGTTTCGAGGGAAGTGCATCCATCGAAGGCGTTGGCTCCAATCAGTCTTACCCCCTCCGGTATGTCGATGGAAACGAGGGAGCTGCACTCGTAGAAGGCGTATTCGCTGATCCTCGTTACCTTCATTCCGTCTATCTGGCTGGGAATCGTGATGGTTGAGGGGCTTCCCTTGTAGCCGGTGACTGTAACCTCATTGCCATAGACGGTGTAGGTAATGTTTTGGTACTGGTTTGAGACGGACAGCTCCTGCAAATGGCTCTGTGGTATTTGCTGCGTGTCAGAATTCGCTGCAAATGCCGCTGCAGGGCATAGGGATATGACCAAAAGGGACGATAGCGCCGTGAGCAGAATCTTTGATGGTTTTCCAGACATGAGGATAATCTCCCTGCACGATACCGGGGATAAAGCTGAAGATTCGCGAAAGATGATGCGAATCTTTCAGGAAATCTTTCGATGCAGGTAATTATATATGCTCGAAAAAATATGGGAAATGGGGACGCATGCGCGGACGCGCCCATGCTCCTACGCGCCGAGAACCTCGATGAATTGCCTGAGCTCCGTGGTGCGTGGGTTTTGCAGGATGCTTTGCGGATGCCCGTACTCAGCAATCTTTCCGGATTCCATGAATAGCACCTGGTCTGCCAAACGCTGGGCCTGGCTGATCGAGTGCGTGATCATCATGATCGCGGCTCCATGTTGGTCGCGATACAACCTGATCAGATTTTCCGCCGTGAGGGTGCTGTTAACATCCAGCGCGGCAGTGGGCTCGTCCAATACCAGCAGGTCGTAATCTCCAACGAGAACACGTCCAAGCGCCATGCGGGCCGTTTCTCCGCCGGACAGCTTCTTTGCCCTCGCATTGGCCGAATGCGAGAGGTTCAATGACTCCATGGCAAGATGAATGCGCTGCTCGCCTTCCGTGCTGGACGGAGAAATTTGCCTCGGCAGTCCAAGCTGAATGTTCTTGGCCACGCTGCCGTAGAACGCATAGTTTGCCTGGGGCATGTATCCTATGCGCTCTCCAGGCGATGGGATGCGGGATCCTCTGGTTGGCTTCAACGTCCCGCTTACTATGCGGGCCAACGTGGTTTTTCCGCTCCCGTTGCTTCCAATTACCGCGTAGATCGTGCCGGGTTTGAACTCCAGGCTATCAATATGCAGTGCTATGCGTTCGCCGTATGCCTGCTGTACATTGGTTAGCTTCATCGGCTCACCTTCGTCTGAACCACATGCACCACGATGTTCATGATTAGAAAAATTGCCACCAGGATTATCCCCAATGCAATGGCCATTTTGAAGTCGCCACGATTCGTGTACATCATGATGGCGGTTGTCATGACGTTGGTCTTGTAGGCGATTGCTCCTCCCACCATGGATACGGCACCCACTTCGGCCAACCCGCGCCCTAGCGCGAGCAGGTAGGTGGAAATTACCTGGTATCGGCATTCGCCTGCTATGAGGAGGAGTTGGCGGGGGAGCCCGATGTTCAACCCTGCACAGGTTTCGCGAACCGGACCGGATATGCCGCGTGCAAACGCCTCGACGTTTCCTGCCACTATGGGCGAGATTAGGATTACCTGGGCTATGATCATGCCCTCCACTGTATAGAGGAGGTGGGCCCAGCGGAAGGGACCCACCCCGCAGAACATCAGGTAGCACAGCAGTCCGCATACCACGGGAGGAAGACCCATCATGGTGCGGTTTAGGACGATAAGGGCGGTTACGGCTTTGGACTTGCCCGTGGACAGCAATATCCCTACCGGTACCCCTAGTACAAGGGCTATCAGTGAACTTGTGAGGCTCATGCGCAGGGTGACACCGATGATCTGCAAGAGCATGCCGTCGCCCTGCACAATGAGGTCTAGCGCTTGTGCGAATGCCGAACCCATATCGTGTTTGCTGCTACCTTAAGCCGAGAACTAGCTCAACGGCTCTTCGTTGTTGTTCTCGAAGGTTAGGAAGGTTGCCTTGTCCGACAGGATGTAGGCGCCCTTCTCCTTTGCCATCGTCAGGCATGCGCCCATGCCGGCATTGGAGTAGTTGTACCAATCGGTGTAGTTGGCAACGCTCTCGGCGTCGGTTGTGATGCCAAGCTCCTCTGGCCAGAGGCTGACTTCCTTGGTGTGGGTTCCGGACTTGTCGCCACGGGATACGAACTGATATTTGCCGTCGGCGATCATCTTGAAGGCGTCCTTGGCGCTATCGGCGTTCTTCACTCCAGCCGGGTCATCGGTTGGGCCGCAGAGTACGAAATAGTTGTGCATGAACGTGAGGCGCTCTGTGGTGTATCCATCCAGAACGGTGCTGAAACCACCGTTCACAAAAGCCTCTTCCTGCTTCTTGGAGTGAACAAGGATGGCGTCGGCGTTTCCGGCTTCTGCGTTTGCAATTGCCTTGCCGGTGCCTGCGGAATAGACCTCTACGTCATAACCGTATTCGTTCTCGAAGGTTGGAAGGATGGCATCCAGCAAACCGGAGTCGTTGACCGAGGTGGTGGTGGATAGGCGGATGGTCTTGGTGGCGTCTGTAGCTTGCGGAATGGTTGCCGTTGAAGACGGGGCATCGTCGTTAAGGGTGAACAGTGCTTCTCCGAAATCGTCTACACCGTATTTGGAGATCAGGCCCTTGCCCTCGTCGGACAGCATCCAGTCGATGAATGCCTTAGCACCGGTGCTGTTGATCTGAACGTCGGAAACAGCATTGCCATCGGCATCTACGAACGGAGCATTTGGATTCACGGCCAACAGCGTGTAGTTGTTGATGAGAGAGTCATCCTCTTCGTACAGAATGGCCATGGTTCCGGTTGAACTGTTGCTTGCATTGTTCGATCCGCTGCTGGAGCACGCGGTTAGAGCCAGGCCGCATGTAAGTGCCACGCATGCTGCAAGCAGCACCGCGAACAAGCGCGTGGATTTCTTCGCTTTTGTCATGATTTCCCCTTCTATGATTGATTCCCCTGCGCATTGCTCGGGCTGTATCCGTGCATGTACGTGGATTCCGCTCGGGTTGCGTCTGGATGGGTGCCTACCGCACGCATTTCCAAGGTCGCAATCCTCCATAAACATGAATGTTTACAGTTGAAAACAATGCCCTAAAAACACGAATGCCCCGAGCATACGGGGCATTCGTGTCTGCAGCTAATAGCTGCAATGAAAGTAATCTATATCAACAGGGCTAGGCTGTAAACAGGGGGCAGCTGCGCTGGAACCAATCATTTAACATTTGTGCGCCGAAGGTTCCTCTCGGTCATTTATCTAGCCATGCGCTTCGCGTTTTTTACGTGAGTTTTCGCGGAACTCCGGCACCTGAGCCAATATAACCGCCAGGAAAACCAGTGCGCATCCGCATAGCTCGATCGAGGACAACGACTCCGAAAGGATAAGCCATCCGCCAATTGCGGCAAACACCGACTCCAAGCTCATCAGGATGGATGCCACCGTGGGGTCGGTTGTCTTCTGGGCGATTATCTGCAACGTGTATGCGATGCCGTCGGAGCAAATGCCCGCATATAGGATAGGTATGATGGCCGCGAGGATATGCGAAAGCTCCGGATGCTCGAAAGCAAGGGCGCACACTAGCGATAGAAGTCCCGAAACCAATAGCTGCAGGCGGGATAGCCTCACTCCATCTACATTGGTGAACCTATCGATGATGATGATATGGAAGGCGTAGGCGAAGGCGCATAGGAAAACCAGGACATCGCCCCAGTACATGTTTTCTAATCCATTGGGCACGCACAGGAGGTACATGCCAACCAGCGAGATTCCCACTGCTGCGAACACTATGGCATGGGGTTTCTTGCCGGTGAACATGGTTATGAGGGCAACTATTACCATGTAAAGCGCCGTGATGAATCCCGAGCGCCCCGAAGCGGATGCATCGGTGGGGTAGGAGCTAATGCCAGCTTGCTGAAGGTACGATCCCAGGAAAAGCACGATTCCGCAGGAAATGCCGGCGATGAGCAGGGTGCGACGGTTGTAGCCGGCAGTTCCAGAAGTATTTGCGGGCGCATTTTGGCCAACGTTGCTGGTGTTCTTGTCGTCGACACCAGTGCTAGGTGGGACATCGTCACCAGAATGCCTGCGCCACGAGATAACTCCAGTAAGGAACAGCGCACCGATGAAGTTGCGCGAGAAGTTGAACGTAAATGGCTCGACGGAATCGCCGCCTTGAGTTTGGGCTACGAATGCCATTCCCCACAGTAGTGCGGTTATCAAGAGCAGAATGGGACCTTTGTATTTCATCGAGTATGCACTTTCTTGTAGATGCGGCGCTGGTCTGTGGATGTTGCAGGCCATTATCGAATAACTGAAACTTGCGATGCATGCCCAATCAATGCTAATACCACCGGGCAAACCAACGGTGGCGCTTACATGTGGATTTCGGTGTCCGAAGCCGTGGCGGTTTCGCTCAACAGGTTGAATCGAGCGCAAAAGAAAGGGGCAGCCAAGGCCACCCCTTTCGTCTTCAAATATGGATATGCGAGTCTGCGCGGACCAGCTAGCTGGCCAAACGAGCAGTGTTCCCGGGCGCTAATCCACCGGATAGGTTCCGTAAAGAGACGCGTTGAGCTTCTCGACAAGAGCGAGCAGCTGCTCCTTCTCCTCCGTGGAAAGAGCTCCGAACAAGTTCGAGAAAATCTCCTGGTTCTCATCCTGCATCTCGTAGGCACGTGCACGTCCCACTTCGGTCAGGGTGATGAGAGTGGCCCTCTTGTCATCTGGATCCACGGTGCGCTTCACGTATCCCTCGAGCTCGAGCTTGCTTATGAGCTCCGAGATCGACGAGGGGTTGACCTTCATATCTTGGGCGAGCGCCTTCTGTCGAACTCCGTTCTCGTAATCGAGCAGCGTTTGAAGGAGACGGCCCTGGGAATGTGCGCGGTTACGGCGGCAGTGGGGGTCTTCTGGTCCATGTGCGCCGTGAGGGCCGTGCCCGCATGGCTCCTCGTGTCCATGTTCATCATGAGGGCCGTGGCCGCCGTGGTGGCCATGTCCGCATGGCTCGGAATCTTCGTAGTTGCCATGAGCTCTCATCTCTGGCCTATGCGGCCCATGCCCATGATGCGGGCAATCTGGCCTGTCTTCTGCTGGAGCTCCGTGTACTTTCACCATTTCGCGGCGCAGGGCATGCGGAGCGTGCATAAGGGCTTCGAACAACTTCTGATCCAAAGACTTTTCCATATCAATGTCCTTTCAGTTGCCTGTATGTGGGGAGTTCATAGAGTGCGGCTGTATTTATTTTGGTACCGAACTAAATATCGTACGCAAACAGCCTGCTGTCAAGATGTTTTGGTACCGAAATAAAATTTTACACAACAATTCCCAACGAAAAGCAGGAATATAATGGGTATCCATTCGATAATTGAACACCTATAATGTTAAAAGGCTATTACGGCAAACCCATGGAATAGGAGGTCATGGATGCTTACCGCTAAAGAAAACATGCGCCAGGCTATTACTGGTGGCACACCCGACCGCTTCGTCAACCAGTACGAGGCAATCCGTTTGTTGTTCTACCCTTGGATGCTGCATTCCAGCCCGGCACTTCCTAAGGGCGGCCCAGATGTGGTTAACGCTTGGGGCGTAACGAACTCTTGGCCGGATTACGTACCGGGTCCGTTCCCCGTACATACTCCCGACAAGATCGTGGTGAAGGACATTGAGAACTGGCGCGATTACGTAAAGGCTCCGCCGCTCAAGTTCCCGGATTCCGAGTGGGAAATGTTCCAGAAGCAGTGGGACGAGGTAGACGGAGACAAGGCGTTCAAGGCTGCGTTTATCGCTCCTGGTCTGTTCGAGCAAACCCATCATCTGTGCTCCATGGTAAACGCCTTGGTTTACTACATGGAGGACGACGATGAGATGCACGAGATGCTGAAGTATCTGCTCGATTGGGAAATCGAGTTGGCCGACGGCATCATCAGCCACCTCCATCCAGAGATGATCTTCCATCATGACGATTGGGGCAGCGAGAACTCGACGTTCTTCAGGCCCGAGATGTGGGCTGACTTCTTCCTAGAGCCCTACAAGACCCTGTATGGTTTCTATCATGAGAACGGTGTGGAGTTCGTTGTGCATCACAGCGACAGCTATTGCGCAACCCTCGTGCCGTATATGATTGAGATGGGCATGGACGTATGGCAGGGTGTCATGCGCACCAACCACGTTGAGGAGCTCATCCCCAAGTACGCTGACAAGATTACCTTCATGGGCAACATCGACAACAAGCAGGTCGACTTCGATGGATGGACCACCGAGGACTGCAAGAAGGCAGCACTTCTCGCACTCGACGGGTTCAGCCCCAAGGGCTACATCCCCTGCATTACCCAGGGCGGACCGGGTTCCGTGTATCCTGGCACCTATGCCGAGCTCACGAAGTACATCGACCAGTACAACGCCGAGAAGTTCGGATTCACGGTTGAGGAAATCGAAGCTCAGCGCATGCCGCTTCAGATCATGTTCTAAACATACTTCCCAAAAAGCCTGATGGCTGGGAAAACATATTAGATGCAAGAAGGGAGGCGGGATGTTGAGTCCCGCCTCCCTTGCTAATTGGAAGCCGCATCGGAGTATTGCTGGAACTGTTGGGGGGTCTATGCAAGGCAAAAGCGGGATGTGTTGCGAAGCAGCTCATGCTCCAAAGCGGGCCGTGCAATCGACGACCGTGCAATCAACGACCGTGCAATCAACGCGAAGGAACTGCGAAGGAAAGGAGATCGTCTCAAATGAATGGCCATGATAAGTATCCACATGCGTTGGCACCGTTTACCATTGGCAAACAGGTGTTTAGAAACCACATCTTCTCCTCGCCAACGGGCTATCTGGACATAACGGTGGAGTCTTTCCCAACCGAGGCTACGGCTGCGTACTACGAGCGTCGAGCTCGTGGTGGCGTGGCGGCTGTGACTATAGGTGAGACCTCGGTGGCCGCCAATGCACGTGGTGGAAACACCAGCATGTACCTGGGCGACCCGCGTGCTCTGGGAGCCTATTGCGCGCTTACGTCTGCGGTTCGCAAGCATGGCGCGGTTTGCTCGGCGGAGATTCAGCATTGGGGGAAATTCGCCAACTTCGTCTTTCCCGACAAGCAGTGCTACGGTCCCGTTGAAGGAGAAGCCAGCATGGGTGCCTTCGCTCCCGTGTCCAAGCACGTGCTGCCGATGAGCCAGGAGCAAATCGAAGAGATTATCAAGCAGTATTCCGAGGCAGCCGCATATGCAAAGGCCGTGGGATTCAACATGGTCACGGTACATGCCGCGCATGGCTGGTTGCTGCCGCAGTTCATGTCTCCCAGCAACGACCGCAAGGACGAGTGGGGAGGTTCGTTCGAAAACCGCATGAGGCTTCCGATTGCCGTGCTGGAGGCCGTGCGCAAATCCGTGGGGCCAGGATTCCCCATCGAGATGCGCATGAGCGGTGCCGAGTGCTGCGAGGGTGGTTACGACGCCGACTACGGCATTGCCATCGCCAAGGTACTGCAAGATTACGTGGACATCCTGCACATCTCGGCCGGACATCACATGCATGCATTCTCCACTATGGAGCCATCGCTGTTTGCTCCCAACATGATGAACGTGCACTATGCAGCCGAAATCAAGAAGAACGTGCAGAACGCTCTGGTTGCCACGGTTGGCGGCATCAACGAGCCAGACGACATCGAGGAAATCATAGCTTCGGGCAAGGCCGACATCGTGGAGATGGCCCGTCCTCTCCTTGCAGATCCCGACCTCGTGAACAAGATGAGCGAGGGCCGAGGGGAAGATGTTCGCAAGTGCCTGCGCTGCATGACGTGCTTCTCGTCCCTCATGCATACCCGCCAGTTCCACTGCGCCGTCAATCCCGAAGTTGGACACGAGCATGCGCTACGTGCGGCCATTCCTCCCGCCGAACCCAAGAAAGTGCTGGTAATCGGCGGAGGTCCCGGTGGCATGCAGGCGGCGATAACCGCTTCGAAGAACGGCCACAGCGTGGTGCTGTGCGAGAAGGGCGATCGTCTTGGCGGTGCACTGCTTTGCGAGGAAAAAGTGCCGTTCAAGCACTTGACCATGGATTACCTGCACCAGCAGGCGCGCCGTGTTATGGACGACCCCAACATCGAGGTGCGCTTGGGCGTGGATGCTACCCCCGAGTATGCGAGGGCCCAGCAGGCAGACGCCATCATATGCGCTGTTGGAGCCAAGCCCGCGAAGCCCCCGGTGCCGGGAATCGAGTTGGCAATGACTGGCGAGGATGCCTTTGCCAACATCGACGCTGTGGGCAAGAACGTGGTGATCATGGGAGCCGGACTTGTTGGCTGCGAGCTGGCGCTTTATCTGGCACAGAACGGTCGCCATGTTGACGTAGTGGAGATGCTGGATGGCATCAGCGACGGTGGAAACTTCCTGCACGTAACATGCATGAAGGACTACATGGCCAAGAAGGACATAACCCTGCATTTCAACATGACCGTGGAGAAGATTGGCGAGTTTGGGCTGACAGCTCGCGCATCCGACGACCAAGTGGAAGAGTTTGCTGCCGACACCGTGATTTGCGCTGCCGGTATGGTGCCTCTACGCGACGAAGCTTACGAGTTCAGCGCATGTGCTCCGATCTTCCGCCAGCTTGGCGATTGCTACCTGCCCACCAACATTCACAACGCCGTGACGGACGCTTACTTTGCCGCACGCGACATCGGAAGATATGGCTACGACGCATAAGCGCGTGGGATGGAGCTTGGCTTGGGCTGC
>CADBOM010000078.1 GCA_902796325.1 uncultured Coriobacteriaceae bacterium | reverse complement strand
ATCTGATGCCCGGAGCGGAGGCAAGCGCTCGACAGGTGCTCAAAATGGTGCTCCAAAGACGCGCACGATACCCAAAGATGCCTGGAAGTCCGACCGAGCCCTCATGCGTGCCATGGATAATTCCGAGTTTGCAGGCTTTGAACTAGGCCAGTGGGGCGGTGATGGCGACGATGCCGACGATGCCAAGGGACCGCACGATCGAAACAGCGTACATGATGCTCTGAGCGTTGGGTCGATTGGCCCCGGCAGGGCGTCCATCTGGCCTTATATCGAGCGCAGGGTTCTGGAACTGGTTCTGGAGCACAACAGCACCCTGGTGTTCGTTAACTCCCGCGGCCTTTGCGAGAAGCTGACCGCCAGGTTAAACGACCTATATGCCGAGCGAATTCACACGAAGCGAGATGCGGGAGAGACCGGCTCGGACGCCGATGACGCTATGGCCATGTCTGCCAGCGCGAATCCCGCTCATTATGAGTCGACGATAGGCGGAACCTCCAAGCTGGTTGGATGGCACTCGCAAGACGAGATAATAGCGAAGGCTCATCATGGCTCCATATCGAAGGAGCAGAGACTCCAGGTTGAAAAAGAGCTCAAGCGGGGCGAACTTCGCTGCGTGGTGGCTACCGGAAGCCTCGAGATGGGAATAGACATGGGGTCGATCGACCTCGTTATCCAAATTGCCCCTCCACCTTCAGTGGCGAATGGCCTGCAGCGCGTGGGCAGGGCAAACCATCAGGTGGGCGTGAAATCCAAGGGCATCATCTTCCCAAGGACCCGCATCGAGATAATCGATTCCGCGGTGGCCTCAGAGGGAATGCGCGAAGGCAAGATCGAGGCCATCTCGGTTGTGAGCAACGCTTTGGACGTGCTGGCACAGCAAACCGTGGCGGCCGTTTCCATGGGAGGGCTAACCGCCTATTCCTGGTTTGGGATCGTGCGAAGATCCGCCCCGTATTCCGACTTGCCCAGAAACGCATACAACTCTGTTCTCGACATGTTGGCTGGAAGGTACTCGTCAAGCGACGTCTCGAATTTCTCGCCAAGAATAGTGTGGAACAGGGAGACCGGAGAGCTAACTCCAAGGCCGGGAGCTCAAAGACAGGCCATAGTGTCCGCCGGAACCATCCCCGATAGGGGGCTGTTCCCGGTGGTGCTGCCAGAGGGCGACTCCAACGCCGGCAGGCGCAGGGTGGGCGAGCTCGACGAGGAGATGGTGAACGAGTCTCGTGTGGGAGACGTTATAACGCTTGGAACCAGCTCTTGGCAGATAAGCGAGATAACGAACGACCGTGTGGTTGTAGACCCAGCCCCCGGAAGACAGGCCAGGCTTCCGTTCTGGCATGGCGATGGGGTTGGAAGGCCCGCCCTAACGGGCCAGATGCGCGGACAGTTCATACGCGAAGTTGGTGCCGGTACGCTAGAGAGGGGAGAATCGGCTGGTACGGGTGATGCGGTGGTCGGAGACATAGGACTCAGTGCCCCCGTGATGGAGCGTCTGGATGCCGACGGGCTGGACAAGAACTCCGAGCGAAATCTATCCAAACTGCTGCGCGAGCAGAGGGCGGCAACCGGAGCCATACCAACCGACACCACTCTGGTGGTCGAGAACTGCGAAGATGACGACGGCAATTGGCGGGTTATCCTGCATTCGCCGTATGGTCGAAGGGTGCATCAGCCCTGGGCAATTGCGATTTCGCGCAGAGTGCAGAACACCATGGGGTTCGATCCCAACATCATGGCCGTGGACGATGGCATCGCGTTGCAGATACCGCCTTCGGAGACGAGGATGCCCGGCATGGAGATGTTCGTGTTCGATCCGGACGAATTGGAGCAGATAGTTCGAAACGAGGTTACCGGAACTTCTCTGTTCGCATCCCGATTCAGGGAATGCGCCGCCAGGTCCCTGCTCATACCCGGTGCGCAACCTGGCAAGCGCGCCCCATTGTGGAAGCAGAGATTGAAGGCTGGCCAGCTCCTGGAGACTGCGAAGCAGTTCAAGAATTTCCCCATAATCATCGAGGCTGCACGCGAATGCCTTCAAGACGTGTACGACATGGACGCTCTGCGCGCACTTATGTCACGAATCCAAGATGGTTCGGTCAAGTTGGTCCAGGCGCATACGAACGTGCCGTCGCCATTTGCATCTCCAATACTGTTTGGGTACAAGGGCGCGCATCTCTACCAACCCGATATGCCCCATGCCGAGCGCAAGGCCTCTATTCTCTCCCTCGACACCACGTTGATTTCGCAATTGCTGGGTACTGCGGACTTCTCCAAGATCTTGGACCAGCAAGTGGTGCAATCGGTTGAGCTCGAACTGCAGCACCTGAATCCGCAAAAGCGCTTGAATGGCAAGGAAGGTGCTGCCGACCTGCTGAGGTTGCTTGGACCGCTAACAACGGACGAGGTGGCGGCGCGGCTTGGATCTGCGGATGTTGAGGATGCGGGCAAGCTTTCGGGCGGTCATGTGGCGGAATCAACGGCACGGCGCTATCTCGCATCGCTGGAGAAGGAGAGGCGAGCTTTCCAAACCAACATAGGCGAGCAGGTATTCTGGATCCAGGTTGAAGATGCCGGGACCGTGCACGACGCCCTTGGAGCCAAGCTTCCGGATTGGATACCATCGGAGTTCCTGCATGGAGACGATCTTGTAGATTCCGACCCTCTGCAAACCCTCGTAGGTCGCTATGCCAGAACCCACGTGCAATTCTCGACCATGGATGTTGCGAGAAGGTTTGGCATAGGAAAGTCAGTTGCGGAGCATTCGCTGCGCGAGCTTGAAGCCCAGCAGAAGCTGCTTCGGGGAAATTTTGGAGAAGAGTCCCCGCGCACGGCAAGTGGCCAAGGAGACGCAGGCAGCTCGCAAAACGCGGCTGACTCGATAGATTCGGCTGGCTCGCAAAGTGAGGCGGACTTGCAAACCCCAGCTGACTTGCAAACCCCAGCCGGCCTTGCAGATGGCAACGCTGCCCACGTTCCCCAGATGCTCGAGTGGGTTTCTACGGACGTGTTCAAGCGCTTGAGGCGGCTCTCTCTAGCCAAGGCCCGAAGAGCGGTGAGGCCTGTTAGCCAATACGCTTATCAGAGCTTCCTGATAGACAGGCAGAACATCTTGCGCGATGGAATTCAGCCTCTTTCCGGCCTCGATGGCGTTGCCGAGGTAATTGCCCAGTTCGAGGGCGTCTATCTACCTGCTCAGCTGTGGGAAGAATCGGTTTTCCCCAGCAGGGTGGCAGATTATAATCCTTCGATGCTTGACGAGCTCATCTCCTCTGGGGATGTGGTGTGGGTGGCCAAGAGCGAGAACAACTCGACATCCCAAGATGACGAAGGTGTCAAAGGTAAGAAGGAGACCGACTCTAAAACAAGCGCATCTTCCAAATTCGATGGAACCACGAAGGTAGCCTTCTTCCCGACTGATTCGCCTTTCTCACCGCAGCGCGTTAGCGTTTCGGATACCCAAGCAGATTTGGATGGTTTTCCGGGAAGCAGCAACGGCAAATACGGGTCCGTGGAAAGCCAAGTTATAGAGAACTCGGTGGTAGATGCCCTATCTCGCGCAGGAGGGCTATTCCTCAGCCAGATAGAGGATTCCGTGAATGCAAGCTTGGGATATGACCTTGGATATCAGTCCGCTTCGGGTTATCAGCCCAAATCGCCATCCGTGAAAAAGCAGATAGTCGCTGTTTTAGAAGGCCTGGTCTTGCAAGGGAGGGCCACGAACGACACCTTCGCTCCGGTGAGAAACAAGATCAAAGCCCCAGCTCGATCCCGCGCCGCCAGCGGGAAGGTCCGGCATGCGAGCAGTCGCAGGGGGCGGAGGGGCATGTCCACGGGTTCAGTTTCCTATGCGTCCTCGTACTCCAGCTCAAGGTTGGGTGGCGCTTCTGCTGGCGCGCAGGTTCTAGGGCCACTCGATACCGGAAGATGGTCCCTGCTAAGAACAGGTGCGCAAAACGACAGCGTGTATGCGGTCTCCGAAGTGGAGTCTCTCCTAGATAGATACGGGGTCATCACCAAGGACGCCGTTGAAGCGTCCGGGATCCCGGGCGGGCTTGGAACGCTCATGCCGGTTTTGCGCCGCATGGAAGACATCGGGGATATGCTGCGCGGAATGTACATCGAGGGCATGGGGCCAGCGCAGTTCGCCCCGCATCAAACGGTGGATACCCTGCGCACATATGCGGGACGGGGCAATTCTGACGGCCATGCCGACGGCTATCCTTTCATCGGACCCGACGGCTTGGAAAACGGTTCACATGATGGCGGTTCAAAAGGTCCATTCGGCTCTGGAGAAAACGAATCTCCGGTTGTTCTAAGCGTTTGCGATCCCGCTTGCACGGTTGGGTTGGGAATGCCCTGGCCGCAAGCACGCGAGCTAAAAGGCGCAGAGGGCCAGCTGGAAGGCGAGCCCGAGAAGCCCGCTAGGCGCATGGGCACACTTGTTGTTTTCATCGCAGGAAGGCCGGTGCTTTACGCATCCGAGGGCTTGAAGCATGTGGTTTCGTTCACGTCGGATTTCGGAGAGCTTCAATCTGCTGCATGCGAACTGGGAAAGTTCGAGAAAATGCAGCTCAAGCGGATGGGAGAATCAGGCGCTCGCAAGAAGGTGGTTGTGGAGACGATAAACGGTAGCCCAATCGTGGGCACCACGTATGCCGATGTGTTCGCTTCTGCTGGATTCATAAGAATGCCAAACGGAATGAGGGTCTATTACGACCCCTATGGAGTGTGATGCGTCGGCGCACTCTACGATGGAGCCCGCGATACTGTATGACGCTGCAGTATGTGCTGCAGGATATGTTCCATCGAGCCAAACCTACACCCTGACAATAGTTAATTTTGAATCTACTCAATTATCTGCTAAAACATAATATGTGAGTCAGATAAAAATCTGTACCTATGAAAGGAACGGGTCGAAATGCCTGATTATTCAGTAAAATGTCCTGTTTACTATGGGCTGGGTTCCATCAAGATCTTGGGCGAGCGCGCCAAGGGCTTTGGAGCCAAGAAACCAATGCTCATCTGCGATCCAAATCTGGACCCCAAGACCTATGACAAGGCCAAGCAAAGTCTTGAAGACGCTGGCTTGGAATATGTTTTCTACAACAAGACCCAGCGCGATGCTCCGATCGAGGTAATCGATGAGTGCGGAGATATCGCCAACAGGGAGGGCGTGGATTGCCTCATCGGAATCGGCGGCGGAAGCACCCTCGACACCGCAAAGGCAACCTCCATCCTCTTGGAGTATCCTGGTCCGATCAAACAGTATATTCTAGGTCAGCCCATTGCGATGGACGTGCACACGCCCATAATCCTCATGCCAACCACGGCAGGAACGGGCAGCGAGTGCACCCAGGTTGCGGTAGTGCATCGCACCGACCTCAACATGAAGTGGAGCGTGTTCGTAAAGCTGAGCCTGGCTATCATCGATCCGGAGCTCACGGTTTCGCTCCCGCAATATCCAACTGCCTATACAGGAATGGATTCGATGGCGCATTCCATCGAGGGAATTACCAGCACCAACAGAAACCCGCTTTCGCATGCGGCCGGAATATCGGCTATCCGCAAGGCCAGCAGGTATCTCAAGCGTGCATGGGATGACGGCACGGATATCGAGGCTAGGGCTCAGATGGCTCAGGCTGCCCACCTCGGTGGAATTGCATTCGACGATCCCATGACTCACTTCGGTCATGCAACGGCAGACGGAATGTCCATCCAGCTGCATACTCCTCACGGCGTTGGATGCGGATTGGCCCTTCCCGAGGTCTGCGATATTTGCGGACCGGTTGTTCCGGATCTCATGCTCGAGATTGCTGAGGCTATGGAGATTCCGCTAACCGGCAAGGAGAGCGCAGAGCAGGTTGGAAAGATGTGCGGTGAGAAGGTCCGCAACATGATGCACGAGATGCAGATGCCATCGCTCAAGGAGCAGGGCTTCGATCGTGATCTTATGGAGAAGGTTTCGGACGAAACCGAACATAGCCACCTAACATCCTTCAGCCCGATTCCAGTCGATCGCGAGATGGCCCTTAAGATCGCCTACGGAGTCTACGACCACTATCAGTAAGAAGCGTTGGTTTTTTAAAAGCGGTGGTGCTCATTGCCGGGCATTCTCATCGGCAGAAGGCCATCACAATAGGCCATCGGCATATGAATCGAACCATTGAAGTAGGAACGGCCACCATCGTTTGGATGGTGACCGTTCCTTTGTTTGTATGTTCGCGGCTTGCAGGTTTACTGTTTGCGGGTTTTAGCGAAACGCGTTTATTTTGCTCCCACAAAGGTTTAGCATCGAACCTATGAAAAGACATCTCACATCTCAGCAGCTAGAGGCAGTCCAGCTCAACCTTATCGCGCTCGTCGGATATGCTTCGCGCGTTGATGCTGGCGAGCTTCCGTTTTTCTTCAGAACCTGCAAGGGTATGATCCGCTACATCGATGATTGCCGCGACGAAGGCTACATCACAATTTCGGATGTAACCCAGATGCTGGTGAATGACTGGAAAAGCATTCGCAATATGGAAGGCGGAATTGGGGAATACTACATAGATTCCCCAAAGGTGTCGGTTCAGATTGCCGCCAATTCAACGTTTGGCAAACAGGTTGAGATACTAGACGGGCTGCTGGCGATAGATGACGCGGACGATAAAGTCGAGAATGGCGAATAGCGTGAACAGCGCGAGGAAGGAGATCATAGGCGAGCAACCGGTGGTCTTAGCCCTGGTCAGATTCCGCGTTCGTTTTCTTCTCGAAACCCATCTTATCCAGACTATCCATGAAATCGAGAATCTTGTTCACGGTGTCAAACGATAGCGCGTGCTCGATTCTATGAGACTCGATGGTTGCCTCT
>CADBOM010000077.1 GCA_902796325.1 uncultured Coriobacteriaceae bacterium | reverse complement strand
CGATGAAGGCTGCAGGATCGCCCAGCTCATAGCTCCTCATGTGGATATGATCCATGTCTCTGCCGGCTCGTACCAGAAAGGCTTTGGCATCACACACCCAAGCCAATTCGAACCGCGCGGGCGCAATGTGTACCTTGCCGCCGAGATAAAGAAGCATGTCGATATCCCAGTTGCCACCATCGGTGGCTTGAGTGACCCGCAGATGATGGACGACATCATCGCTTCCGGCAAAGCCGATGTGGTTTATATGGGGCGCCAGCTCCTTGCGGACCCATTCCTGCCGCGCAAGGTTGTTGAGGGCCGCGATGACGAAATTGTGCATTGCCTGCGCTGCTTCACCTGCATGTCCGAGCGTGCGCAAACATCTACCAGACGCTGCACGGTCAATCCGCTCATCGGGCGCGAGATGGATGGCACCGAGGTTCTACCTGCTCCGGTTAAGAAAAAAGTCTTGGTGGCTGGCGCTGGTCCTGGAGGTCTCTATGCTGCGTACACGGCAGCCCGCAGGGGGCACCAGGTAATTCTCTGCGAAAAAGACTCCGAGGTCGGCGGCATCCTCAAGAGCGAGCAGGCCATCCCGTTCAAATACGACATGTATAGGCTTGCAGGTACATATAAGCTCTTGGCTGAGCGCGCCGGTGTAGAGTTTCGCTTCAACACCGAGGTCACTCCGGAATACGTTGAGAAGGAGAGCCCCGACGCGCTGATCATAGCAGTTGGATCTACTCCTCTCGTGCCCCCGATTCCTGGGCTGGATGGCGACAACGTGGTCGTTGTGAACGACTACTACCTCAACAAGGATAAGGTTACCGATGACGTCGTGGTGTTCGGTGGTGGCTTGGCCGGTTGCGAGTGCGCGGTTCACTTGGGTATGGAAGGCAAGCGCGTGCACATCGTGGAGATGCGCGACACTTTGGCGCCAGACGCCAATGCACGTCATCGCCCACTGCTGATGGCTCAGGTTGAGAAGTACACCAATGCTCATACCGGCTACAAGGGTCTCGAGGTTACGCCTGAGGGTGTGCTTTGCGAAGACGCTGAGGGAGAGAAGCACATGGTTCCCGGAACCACGGTGATTTGCGCTCTTGGCCAGCGTTCGAGGAGCGACGTTGTGGACGCTCTGAGAGATTCGGCACCTTATGTGGCGGTTATCGGGGATGCCTCCAAGGTTTCCACCATCACCAATGCCGTCTACTGGGGTTATTGGGCTGCGCTTGATATCTAAGTGTCGCCATCTGAGAGCGAACCAGGGTTCCTGTTGCTGCAAACAGGCACATCCGGCGTTTTTGCAATAACGGCGATGGCGTTACAACAGCAGGAATCCAATTGCCCCGCATGCAAGGGCGAGCGCAAGAGCTCCAACAACATCACGAGGGAAGTGTACTCCTCCAACAATTCTGCAGTAGCAGACCACTGCGGTTGCCGCAAAAGCTGCGATGCCCATCCAAGCGTTTATGTATAGAAGGGCGCAGGAGATAACGCATGCACTGAAAATGTGTCTGCTTGGAAAGGACTTGCCAGAGGTGTCCTTGTGGATGACTGGATCTATCTGGAACTTCTCATAGGGCCTTGGGGCGTTTACCAGCTTTCGCACGATAGTGCAGATTGCAAACCCTACGGCCGGGACCAGCAGCACGTTCCAGAACTGCGACCAAACGGCATTGCCCAATGCCGACGTTGCGGGCTCTTGTGCAATTGCGCAAACGAACAGCCATATCAGCATGGCGATGTACACGGCGGCAATCAGGTACACCAAGCCCTTGTCCAGCAGGTTCAGAGCCTTGGCCAGACGGGGTCTTGAGCGGAACGGGGCCGATATTTTCGCATACCAATCTGAATACATGCTGCTAATGATATCCTGTGGGCTGTCCGGTGAGCAAAGGCGGAGGCAAATCTCCGTAAAATGAATACCGTGAGAGCGGCGAAGTCGCGTTAAGCGCATCAACGCGTGTTAGGCGTAGCAGCACCGCATCAAGCGCGAATCGTCATGTGGCAACGTGGCGGGACGCATTGTATGAGACAAAAACCAGGGAGCTTGGAGACCAACAAGGTGGAATCGATGAAGGCATTTCGAACGGTGACGGGAGTGTCCACCGCGGAGTTCGAGGACCGCAATTCGAGGTTCTTCGGATACGTGGCGCATGCCACTACCGAGGAAGAGGCCATCGATTTTCGCCATAGCATAAGGGATGCCATCCCGGAGGCCAGCCACTATGTATCCGCGTGGATCATGCACAGCGGCGCGGCTCATTATTCCGATGCCCAGGAGCCTCATGGAACGGCCGGTCTTCCTGTGTACACGGTGATCCAGCACTCGCAACTCGAGGATGTCGTGATTGTCGTTGCCAGGATTTTCGGGGGTACCCTGCTTGGGCGTGGCGGACTCATGCGGGCTTACACAAAGGCAGCGAAGTACGCGCTTGAGAAGGCTCACATCGTAATGTACGCCCCGTCTTGCGATGTTTTGGTGAGCGTAGAATACCCCCTCTACCAGCAGCTATCCACATTGATAGCTGACCGCGGGATTCAGGTGCTGGACACCTCGTTTGCAGGCGATGTGACCATAGAGATGCGCGTCCTTTCTCAAGATGTGGATAAAACATGCAAGGACATCGAGGACCTATGCAATGGCCGGGTGGAGTTCTTCGTTGGCGACGAGCAGATGCAGATGGTAGACGCACCGCCGATAAGCTTCGCAGATTACGAGGACATCGACGACGATGCCGATTTAGACGAGGATTAGGTTAGAGAACATTATATGGATCTAAACAGCAGGGAAGATGCGAGCGGAATTAGCATGAGCGACAAGAGAGAAATCAGCAACATGAACACTGGCGATACCATCGGCAGCGCAAATGGAAGTGCGGCCGATGACGGCGCGAATGGGGGATTAGACATGTCTTCTGACTTGGTCGAGCTGGTGAGGATCGTAGAATCTGCAGCCAGAATGATGCTGGAGGGCAAGCGCGGAGCCATGGGAACCAAGCTCAAGACCAGCAGACGCGACATGGTAACCCAGTACGATGCCAAGATTCAGGAAACCCTGGTCGAGGTCCTGCCCAAGAGCTTCCCCGGCGTGGGGTTTCTTTGCGAGGAAGGCGAGGGGTTAAAGCAGACCGACGGCCTTCGCTTCATAATCGACCCGATAGACGGAACCTCCAACTTCGTCCATGGCACGGGCTGCAGCGCATGCTCGGTTGCCATGGTTGATGGAAACGACCCCATTATGGGGGTTGTGGTAAATCCATTTACTAACGAGGTTTTCGCAGCCGAACGTGGCAAAGGGGCAACCCTCAACGGCGAGGCCATGCCAAAGATGCAGGATGTGAGCCTTGCAGATTCTTTGGTATGCATCGGAAGCTCGCTATATTTCCCAAACCTGTACCAGCAGACCATGGACCTGCTCTCTCGTCGCGGCAAGGAGTTCAACGACATCAGGCGCGACGGCTCGGCTGCTCTTGATTGCTGCTACACGGCAGATGGGCGCTATGGGCTTTTCTTCGAGATGACGCTGGCTCCTTGGGATTACGCTGCCGGATCGCTTGTGGCCCTTGAGTGCGGCGCCCACGTTAGCAGGATGGACAACACCACTCTCACATATGGGGAGAGAAATTCCGTGCTCATTGGCGCCCCAAGTGCAGTGGAAGAGTGGCTGGCGGGGGAGTAGGCTCTTCCAGCAATTTATTGCAATTGAAATCGCGTACCGAATTGCAAGGCTGGCAGCGTGCTGTGGTTTGGTAAGCTGGAATACAGCTGGCGGTATACGTTGCATATGAGAAGGCCCCGAACATCCTGCGTGGATGTCGGGGCCTTGTTGATTGCGTTTGCGCTTGCCGGCAGCATAGCGGCGCCTAAAATTCAGGTGCTCCAAGTTGTGTGCCGTTGACGCTATACCGGCTGCGGCAGCTCTCCCTACTTGTGGTACTCGTCCCAAACTTCCTGGAACTTGCCAAGAGCGCCCTCGATGGTCTCCTTGCTGCAACAATATCCTGCGCGGACCCATCCGGTGATTCCAAAGCCGTCGGAGGCAACCAGCAGGAGATCGTGTGCCTTGCAGCGCTCTACGAACGCGTTGGCATCTGGCTCCAGGGCCTTGATGAACATGTAGAAGGCTCCCTGCGGCTTGATGTAGGTGTAGCCGATCTTGTCCAGGCCCTCCATGAAGATCTTGCGGTTGATGTCGTAGGGCTCCTTGTTAACTGGTGCGTCGATGCACTCCTTCACCACCTGCTGGAACATGGTTCCGGCGCAGATGTATCCAAGCAGGCGTCCGCCGCCGCAAACCGCGTCGTACACGTCGTGCCAGTTCTCCACACTCTGCGGTACCAGGATGTATGCGATGCGCTCGCCTGGCAGGCTCATGCTCTTGGACCAGCTGTACAGCACGATGGTGTTGTCGTAGAGGTCGGGCACCCATGCGGGCTTCTCGTCCTCGTAGTAGTAGAGCTCGCGGTAGGGCTCGTCGGACAGCAGGTAGATAGGGTGTCCGAACTCCTCGCTCTTGCGGCGCATTGCATCTGCGAGGTCTGCGATGTTTTGCTTGGAGTAAATGGAGCCGACTGGGTTGTTCGGCGAGTTGATGATCACCGCTGCGGTTTTCTCGTTCATGGCGGCTTCCATGGCTGGAACATCCATCTGGAAGTCGTCGGGCCTCACGGGCACCTCAACTACGCTGCATCCAGCATCTTGCGCCCAGGTGCGGTACTCCATGAAGTATGGGGACGGAGCGATGACCTCCTCGCCCGGCTGCATGATTGCTTTCATGGTGATGGCAATCGAGGAAGAAGCGCCGCTGGTGATGTACAGGTTATCTCCGGAGTAGTTCTGGTTGAAGCGCTTGTTCAGGTTCTGCGCGATGGCCTCGCGAACATCGGGCAAACCTGGACTCGGGGTGTACCCGTGCATGGTTCCCTTGCTCTCCGTGGCCAAGCGTGCGATGGTCTCATCGACGCAGTCGGGAGAAGGTACCGAAGGGTTGCCGATCGAAAGGTCGAACACGTTGTTCTCGCCAATCTCGGCCTTGCGCTTGAGACCATATGCGAAGGTCTCGCGAATCTTGTTTGGTGCGGCACCCAGTGCGCGCGCTTCCTCGTTAATCATGAGTTGTTGCTCCTTCGTTTCTATCTAGAACGTAGTGCAGGTATCAGTTTATCTCAACGAGTGCCTGACGTAGAGCTGCAAGGGCGTGATGGGCGATAGTTGAGCTTTTATGTGCAATTATCGGCGGGGATGTGGCTTGCATACTCGCTGTTCTGTTTTCAATTAAAAGAATTTCGCTGTCAAAATTGGTTATAAATAATTAATGTCCGGGGGTGGGGAGAAAATCTCCTCAAGGTTTGAGGTTGCCGAAAGGATTCGTATCATCCGCAACATTTTGATCTTTGCCATACAAGAACATGCAATCTCTAACGGTCTTTAACAACTGTTTATTAGATGTTTACACATGTATCTAGTGTTTTTGATAACATCTATAAACTAAAAAGCGTTAGCAACATTTGAGTGCCAGCGTCTTTCATGAATCGATGCTCTGCCAAGGGGTAGACGGGTGTGCGATTCACAATCTGATGATTCGACGGTGAATCACGTTTCGGTTTCTCAGATGTGAGTGTAGCGCTTGCTTCGATTTCTTATATCGGCAACACGTGCATATCAAAGACGGGGATAGGGGTGCCGCGAATGAAGTCCATTAGAAGGATAATTGCTGCATTTGCGGCATCTGCAATGCTGATTTTTGCAATGGTTCCGCAGATGGCGTTTGCAGGAGACGATACCACCGCATACACGGCTACGATAGACGGCTTGAATTTCGAGTTCGATCAAGATGCCGGCACCGCAATGCTTATCGGTTGCGAGACCCAAATCGATAATCTGGTAGTCCCTTCAAAGGTGAATGGGATCCCGGTAACGTCGATTGGTGATCAGGCATTTCTCTGGAATACCACTCTGACCAACGTGTCAATTCCATCGTCTGTTACGAGCATTGGAGAAAGCGCATTCGATGGTTGCGAGAATCTTGCCGTTGTTACCTTTGATGAAGGGTCGAATCTGCAGAGCATAGGCAAGGATGCCTTCTGGAGCTGCGCAATTCAGAGCATCGACATACCATCTTCCGTAACTTCCATAGGCGACCGTGCATTCACGTATTGCGACTCTTTGAAGACCGTGAACATCCTGGCAGATTCCAATCTACAGACCATCGGTGACATGGCTTTCTATGGCTGCGATTCTCTGAACTATCTTTGGCTGCCGGGTAACGACTCGCTAACAGTTGGCTTTTATGCTCTGTCATACAGCACTGCTGGAATTCGGGATGTTTACTCAGATGCCTGGGTGCGTCTTGCCGGCGACAATCGGTATGAAACCATGGCAAAGATCACCGAAGTGGGATTTGCAGACGGCTCTTGCGACAGTATTCTCCTTACCTCCGGAACTGGTTATGCAGATGGGTTGAGCGCTGCTGCCTTGGCTGGAAGGTGGGATGTTCCAATCATCACAACGGATGGAACCGAGCTTTCCAAGGAGGCCTCGGAGCAGATCTCGCGTTTGACGAGCGGTTACGCCACCGTCTATATCTTGGGAGCCGAGTCGGCAATAAGCGAAAGCGTCGAGAACCAGGTAAAGGCTATCGACGGCGTAATAGGAACCGAGCGTATATCCGGGGCAACTAGGATTGACACCTGCGATGCCATATACAGCAGATGTGCAGGTTACTGGGGGAGCGATACCGCGGTTATAGCTTACGGATGGGGCTTTGCCGATGCCCTATCGATTGGCCCGTGGTGCGCTGCGTCGGAGTCTCCGATGTTCTTGGTATCGGACTATGGGCTTACGAGCAACCAGGTGTCGGAGATCAAAAGCGCGGGTTTCAAGAACATACTGGTGATTGGCGGACCGAGCGTCGTGAACTTGGATCTTGTAAAAAGCCAGCTTGGCAACAGGACAGACGGCAGCAGCTACAGATACACGCGCCTAGCTGGTGCTACCAGGTATGAGACCTCTAGGGAGATAGTCGATTGGTGCACCACTGGAACTGGAGATGAGTGCGGGTTTGCGCCCAATACAAAACTCGTGTTCGATTGCATGGCGGTTGCCACTGGGCTTGATTACCCTGATGCTTTGACATCCGTGAACATAATCGGGAGAACATACTCCGTGCTGCTCCTAATCGATGATTCCGAGCTCACGCACAATAACATCAGGAGTCTGGTTGCTCCTAACAGTGATAGTATCCGCCATGGATGGATCCTGGGAGGCTCCTCTGTAGTACCTCCCGAGTTAGAAAGCTGGTTGCTGGAAGCGATGGGCAACTAATGCAACCCAACCAGGAACCGCAATTGGGAGTTTTTAGATAGAGGTAATTGCCGATTTGCCAAGAAGACGGGGAAATAGAAAATCTAAGGCCACGATATCTGGCATATTCGCCGCGCTGGTTGTGCTTGGCTTGATTGGTGGTGGGGTATCCTCTAATGCCGGCAGTTCCAGCAGCACCGCCGGATCAAGCGATGCCAGCTCATCATCGACAGCCAGCCTAAGCGTTGCATCGGATGCTTCGATCCCAGATGGATGGCAGAGCTGGGATGAGCCGAAGGCTCCAAACTATGTGTTGGTGGTTGGCCCTGCGGTCGTGAGGTATAGCGTTTCGGTGGGGACAATCGCGTACTCGGGAACCGATTCAAATGGCCGTACGCAAGCTGCGGCGGGCGAGATAACCCCGAAGATGAGAGCTGCTGCAAGGTCGTCTCAGCGTCAGGATATCGAGGGGCTAGATCCATCCGGATGGCCCGTTGGGAACCCGAAGGTGAGCATCTCTCTCTACGACGGGAAAACATATAGCGGTTACTTTTGGAATAGATCCCACTTGATAGCCGACAGCCTTGGCGGAGAGGCTGCTGTTTCCAACCTTATAACCGGCACCAGGATGCAGAACGTTGGAGCCAACGATGGCACCGGTGGGATGGCATATACGGAGACCCTTGCCCGAGATTGGCTGGATTCGCATAACGATGGGTACGTTTACTATTCGGCAACTCCGCTATATTACGGCAGCGAACTAATTCCCCGAGCCGTGCTAGTGGACGTGTTGTCGTCGGATGGCGCCTTGAACACAGAGGTCATCGTCTACAACGCAGCTAAGGGGTATTCGATAGATTACAACACGGCGGAAATCGCTCGGGAGTAGCTAATCGCTCGGGAGTAGCCAACCGTTTCGGAATAATAAATCGTTCCGGAGTTGCTGGTCTGCGCTGTTCGCGCTGCTTAACGCTGCGCCACTTTAAGCGTTACTTTGAGTGCTACTCCGGAACGATATTTTGGCTGCTAATTTAGGATTTACTTTATCTGCCCAACCTCGTAGGGCAAAACTTCGGCTAGATAGCCTTTCTGCGACAGGGCTGCTTCGATTTCGTTGAGGGTCTCCTCGCTATCGGCAGCGATATGGTGGAAGTGATATCCGCTGGTGATGGTGGATAGCGGGGACGACTTTCCGGTTTCGATATCGTGCATGAAGTTGCGGATATCCTTGCGGTTCTTCACATTGAGGGGTGCGGTAACCTTGCCGTACGTGCGGTGATTCACCACGGTATCGAGAATGCTACCGCCAAGGTCGACGATCGTGGTGAGCTCGTCTTCCATCTGGTCAACAGTGTGATGGGTTTTCACAAGCCTTATGCATTGCTCCGGCTTATCCAAGATGTACCCATAATGCGAGGTTGCAATGGAATATCCCTGGCTGCGCAGAAGGGCGATGTCCTGCACCACAACCTGCCTGCTCACACCGGTGATCTTGCCCAGAGCAGATCCCGAAATCGGCTCTTTGGCATCTAAAAGCGTATTGAGAATGAGTTTCCTGCGATCTTCGCCAGTCATTCGCTCTCTTTCCGTTACATACCTTTGTGCTTCTAATGTTCTCATTTGTCTACCACTAGGTTCTTCAGGCTCAAGTCTAGTATTCCCGCAGAGTGGGTGAGTGCTCCGCTCGATACGAAGTCCACGCCAAGTCCCGCAATCTTGCCAATACTCTCGGCATCGATGTTGCCGGAGCACTCCGTCTGTGCCTTGCCGTCGATTATCTGCAGGGCCTCGGCCATCTGATCGTGGGCCATGTTGTCGAGCATGATCACATCTGCACCGGCTTCAACGGCTTCGCGCACTTGGTCGAGAGTCTCGGTTTCAACTTCGATCTTGCAAACGAACGGGGCGCGCTTGCGCGCTGCGGCAACCGCGTTGGTTATCCCGCCAGCTGCGGCTATGTGGTTGTCCTTCAGCATCACCGCGTCGGACAGGTTGAAGCGGTGGTTGGTTCCTCCGCCAATCCTCACGGCCTCTTTCTCGAAAATCCTGAACGTGGGGGTTGTCTTGCGCGTGTCTACCAGCGTGGTGCCCGTGCCCTCCAGCATGTCTGCTATGCGACGGGTGTAGGTTGCTATTCCGCTCATGCGCTGCAGGTAGTTGAGGGCTGTGCGCTCTCCAGAAAGCAACACGCGGACATCGCCGTATATGGTTGCAAGATGCTGACCGGCTTTGACCCTGTCTCCGTCCTCGACATCGAACTCTATTTTGGTGTTTGGGTCCATGAGCTCGAACGTGCGGGCGAAAACCCATAGTCCGGCGATTACTCCGTCTTGCTTGCAGATAAGGTAAACGTGGCCTTTCCTGGGCTTTGGCATCACGGCGTCCGTGCTGAGGTCGCCGCTGTTCATGTCCTCGGCCAGGGCTCGCTTGATGTGGTCGTCCACCACCATCTGGAGCGAAGGGGAACTGTATGGGCTCATTCCAAACCTCCGTCGCTTGCGCTTGCCATCTGCTCGGCCTTTTCGGCCGAAATGCTCGCAATGGAGTCGGCATTGGCTGCCATGGCAACGGTTGCAGGGGATACAGCTGCGGTTGCAGGTTGTGTTGCCACGCTGGCTGCGGGAGCTGTTGGCTGGTTCTCGCGCTTCTCGCTCTTGCCCGCCTTGCCCTGCTTGCTGGCTGCAGTGCGGGGGCGAACTGCCTTGGCTGCAACTGCCTTCTTGGATCCGCCGCGCTTGCTCTTGCGGTTGTCGCGGCTGCAACGCATGGACAGGTTGCTGTCGTTGCAGATCTTGGCTGCAACCCTGCGGGCGAACACCAGGCTCTCCAGCAAGCTGTTGCTTGCAAGGCGGTTTTTGCCGTGCACTCCGTTGCAGCTGGTCTCTCCAACTGCGAACAGGCGCGGCATGGTGGTTTGCGAGTCGCTGTCAACGTGCACGCCGCCCATGAAGTAATGCTGCGCCGGCACCACGGGGATGGGCTCCTTGGTAATGTCGTAGCCCTCCTCCATGCATTTCTCGTATATGTGCTTGAAGTGCCCGGTTATGGTTTCGGTCGGCACGTTCTCAAACGACAGCCAAACATGCTTGGTGCCGTCCTTCTTCATCTGCTCGAAGATGGCGTTGGACACCACGTCGCGGGGCTGCAGCTCGTCGGTGAAGCGCTCTCCATCCTTGTTGAGGAGCACTGCGCCCTCTCCACGTGCGGATTCGCTGATGAGAAATGCCCTGCCGGGCCTTCCGGTGTAGAGGCTGGTGGGGTGAATCTGCACGTAGTCCATGTGCTCGAGGGCCACGCCGTGCTTCTTGGCGATGCGGCAGGCATCTCCCGTGAGCTCGGGATAGTTGGTGGAGTGCTCGTACAGGCCTCCGATGCCTCCGGTTGCCATGACCGTGAAGGGCGCGCGGATCATGTACTCGCTGCCGTTCTCGTCGGTGGCGATCATTCCAACGCACACGCCGTTTTCCTCCACGATGTCGATCATGGTGTTGTACTCGCGCATCTCCACGTTCTTGAGCGGCTTCACATGGGCCAGGAGCTTGGTGGTTATCTCCTTGCCGGTGATGTCCTCGTGATAGCAGATCCTCGGGCGAGAATGCGCGCCCTCGCGCGTGTAATCCAGCTCGCCGGTATCGGTGCGGGCAAAATCGACTCCAAGGCTTATGAGGTCGTTAATGACGGAACGGCTGGAGCGGATCATGATGTCCACGCTCTCCTTGCGGTTCTCGTAGTGGCCCGCACGCATCGTGTCCTCGAAGAACGAATCGTAGTCGGCATCGTCGTGCAGCACGCAGATTCCGCCCTGGGCCAGCATTGAGTCGCAATCCTCCAGGGGTCCCTTCGAAAGCATCAGGATCCTCATGGAACGGGGGAGGTTGAGTGCGGTGTAGAGGCCTGCAACTCCGCATCCGGCAATCACAACGTCATAGTTCTCGGTTTTCATTTCCATTGCCTCGCTTTCGGTTTCATAACCAAAGCACTTGTTTTTCGTAACCTTGCTGCTTCGCAGCCTGGGCATTCGGTCGCTTGTTTTCGAGCGCCTTTTAAGCGCTTTTTGAGCGTTCGTTTCGAGAGCACCGTTCAGGAGCTCATTTCTAGATCACCTGGGTTTACTTGGCCAGCTCCAGCATCTTTGCGAGCGACTCCCTTGCTTTGTCGGCGATATCGTCTGACGGCATCGGAACCTCGTTGGTTCCGTTCTTAAGCACGTCGCGCACCTTCTCCAGGGTGACCTTGCGCATGTTGGGGCATACCGGGGTGACCTTGGGGAAGTAGAAGCGCTTGCCGCTGCCCTCTGTCTCCTTCAAAATCTGGTGCTTCACGCCTACGACGGTGCAGATGATGTACTCCTCGGCATCGCCCTCCACGGCCTCCTTGATGATTCCGGAGGTCGATCCGATGTAGTCAGCCTCGGTGAGAATCCACTCGGGGCACTCGGGGTGCATCAGAACCTTGGCGTTGGGGTGCTCCTCCTCGAGCTCCTTTACCTCGTCGAGGCTGATGGCCTCGTGGATTGGGCAGAACCCGGGGTTGAGGATGAAGTTCTTCTCGGGGAGCTGCTCCGAAATGTAGTGGCCCAGGTGCCTGTCCGGGATGAACAGGATATTCTTCTGCGGAAGCTTGCTCACGATCTTCAGGGCGTTCGAGCTGGTAACGCAAACGTCGGAGAGCGCCTTCATGTCGGCGTTGGAGTTTACGTAGCAAACAACTGCCAGGTCGTCGTACTCGGCCCTGCATTTGTCGATGATCTCGCGGGTTACCATGTGGGCCATGGGGCAATCTGCGTCGGGTGCGGGCATGAGAACCTGCTTGTTGGGGGAGAGGAGCTTGGCGCTCTCGCCCATGAACTTCACGCCGCAGAACACGATCTTGTCGCAATCGAGCGTCGAAGCGGTTTTAGAAAGCCCGAACGAGTCTCCGATGTAATCTGCCACATCCTGGACGTCGCCGGTTACATAGTAGTGGGCGAGTATCACGGCATTCTGCTCTTTGGCAAGCTGTCTGATTTCCTTGGCGAGCTCGGTGTCCAGTGGAATCTCACCGTCGTTGTCCTGGTGAACCAGGATCTTTCCCTCGTCCTGCTGGAGTACCGGGTTCTTTGCGTTGTCCTTCACAGGGGCTCCTCCTACCTCGTGCGACCTGCATCCGTTGGGTAGTTGCGCAGTGGTTCCCTGGGGAGTCGGGGTGGGCGATAGCGCCCTGTTTGACTTTTGTAGTGGGGGCCGCGCAATCAGCCAAGCATGCAGCTGATAATCTAAAACTGCTCTCTATGCCGTTCGATACGCGGATTTGAGCTGTACGGCTGGGATATTTCTGCTGTCCGCTCATACGCGTCGCATATCCGAGAGCCGTGCGGGTTATTCGTTTATGTTGCGCGAGCAGCTGGCCTAGCGCCTGCGCCGCCCGTGCATTTGCTACCTTTTGGGTTCATACGCCCTATTTGGTGTGACATGAATTTAACACTTGGGGAAGCGATTTGGGAGAACTGTCTTGTCAGATGTCTTTACACTGTCAAGTTTTTCCGTCAACGGTTTGAGATACGCAAAACCACACTAAAAACGCGTATCTGAAATCGAGCGATTCAGATACGCGTTTCGCAACATATGCTTTCAAGTGCGCTTATTAGCTGGCTTGCGGAATTCCAACGCATGTGTATGCCAGCATCAATTATGACAACGATGTTGAATGCGGGCTGCAAGAGGTGAGACGCGCGGGCTGCGGGATGCGAGCTGCAAGATGCGAGCTGCAAGAGGCGAGGCGAGCTGCAAGATGCAAGTCGGGACGCAAGAAACAAAGCGGGGCGAAAGATACGGGGCGTGGAGCTACTCAGATGCCTCGGTTTCCCTCTGCTTTTGAGCTTCGTCCACATACACCTTGGCGTTGTATGTGATGCCGTCTATCTCCTCCTGGGTAAGCTGCCTTATCACCTTCGCGGGGTTGCCGAATGCCATGGAACCTGCGGGGATCTTTTTGTTCTGCGTAACCAGCGCACCCGCTCCAATGATGCAGTTCTCACCAATCTCGGCACCGTTTAGGACGATGGCTCCCATGCCTATGAGGGAGTTGTCGCCAATCGTGCATCCATGCACGATTGCGCCATGGCCAATCGTCACGTCGTTGCCTATGATTGCCGGCTTGTCGAAGTCAACATGGATTACCGCGTTGTCCTGAACGTTGGTTCGATCGCCAATCTTTATGGGGGCGATGTCGCCGCGCAGAACCGCGTTGTACCAGATTCCGCAATCCTTGCCTACTTCCACGTCGCCCAATACGAACGCGCCGGGAGCAACCCAAGCGCTGCTATCTATCGTTGCCATTGCATCGTCCTTTCGGTTTCGTTACCGATAATGTCCACATTTGCTGTTTGCCGCATTTAACGGTCTAGCTGGCCTCATGGAAGGCTGCTTTCCTTGATCCGCGTGGCTGGCAAAGATCAGCAGACCAGCATTGCCAGCAGGGGAATCGTTATCAGCGACAGTATCGTCGATATGAATGTGCACCGCATCACCGTGCTCACGTCCCCGCCATATATGATCGCAAACATCGTTGCAAGCGAAGCCGCGGGCATCGAGGTGCCAACCACCAGCACTCCCAGTATCATGCTGTCGCTTACGAAGAGCCTGAATATCAGGAATATCACGATTGGCACCACCAGGAGTCTGAACAGGCTGGTGATATATGGTGACACGCGGCACAGCATGTCCTTGACCGACATCTTTGCGAGCGACGAGCCGATCACGAGCATCGATGCGGGAACCGTGAGCTGCCCCAGAACCTGCACCGTCTGCCCGATTACACCCCCGTTGTCGGTGATTCCAAAGCATGCCAGGATCGGCGCTATTACGCATGCGGCCATTCCGGGATTGCAGAGGCTGTGCCAAACCCTGGACAGCTTGCCCTTGATGGACGCCGAGCCTGCACCGATCTGGATATCCTTGGTCTCGGACCCGCTTTTGATGAACATCACGCCGATCGAGAATGCTGCAAGGTTGTAGATGATGTTGAAGATCGAGGCGTAGAGCACGGCGTTTGGGCCGAAGATCGCGCTCAGCACCGGGAATCCGATGAATCCCACGTTGCCGAAGGCGATGATGAACGAATGCGCCCCGCGTTCCTTTGGCGTTGCCTTGGGGTAGAGCCTGGGGATAAACCACGCGATTGCCAGTGCGATGGCATACGCGAAGAACGAGAGGACGAGAATCCATCCTATGGTGGATGCGCTCGGAAGGTTCTCGCTGTTGAGTACGGAAGAGATGATCATGGCCGGCAGCGAGATGTTCATGACCAGCTGGGATAGCTTGGAATCGAAGTCGTCGTTCATGAGCTTGCACTTGCGTGCTACCACGCCTGCGATGATCAGCAGTGAGAGGATGATCATCTGGGTTGCTGCATGTGCGAAAACTTCCATAGCGTTCTTCCCGTTGCCCTAACGTGTCTTGCAGGCGAGCCTGGCAGCTTGCTGATGCACTGCCGCGCTGATGCGCTGCCGCGCTGCCGCGTTGCCGCGACATCGCGTCGTCGCGTCCTTATCCTTTTGGGCTCAAATATAACCGACGTTGATTGCCAAGATAATTGGCGATGATTGCCAAACCGTTTCTATTCTTGTGTACGCAAGATGTGCGGGCAAAGGTCATTCCGCAGATGGAAAAGCATTACACAGATGAAATGGCAGCAAAAAGCCCGCAGCCTTTGGAGACTTGGCTGCGGGCTTGGCTTGAGCTGAGTTGCCTGTTCGTATGTCTATGAATCGTCTACGACTCGGCAATTCCAGAAGCCGTGCCGGCATCTATGTCGACGTCCAGGCTGGCGCATCCGATCTTCTCATCCATAGGAGCCGCGGCCCCCGTCTTGTCTTCCTCGTTAACCTCGGCGGTTCCGTCCTCGGCACGCTTGCGCGACGCGGCGCGCACGAACTCGTGGAAGATCCGCCTGGCCTCGGGATGTGTCTTGAAAAGGTACTCCGGATGCCATTGCACGCCCAGCACGAAGGTTTTCTCCGGCATCTCTATTGCCTCGATGGTGCCATCGGGTGCCTTGGCTGCAACCACAAGGCCCTCTCCTGTGTCGCGAACGCATTGGTGGTGCATGGAGTTCACATCCAAGTGTCTTGCCTTCACTATGGTGGCAAACCTGCTGTTGGGGTTCACGTCCACAGTGTGCGTGGTTTTGGTGAAGGGATGCGGCTGGGCGTGGTTGATCGTAGACTCCGGATTTGCCGAGCGTATGTCCTGGTAAAGGGTGCCTCCAGACGCAACGTTTATCATCTGCATGCCCCTGCAAACTCCCAGGAGGGGCTTATCGGCAGCGATGATGCGCGGGATCATGGCCAGCTCCATCTGGTCGCGTTCGCGCACGGATCTGGTGAGTCTGAGCTCTCGCTCTCCGCCATAGGAATCTGGGTTTATGTCGTGTCCGCCTGGTACCAGGAATCCGTCGCAGGACTCCAAGATCTTGTCGAACATGTACTCGTTATCAGTGAGGGGCAGCACGAATGGCAGGCCGCCGGCATCTAGCACGCCCGTCATGTAGCCGGCGGTGATCGAGAAATCTCCGATGTCGTAGTCGTACCTTGGCATGATGCCGATGAGAGGCGCTCCGGTTTTCACGGCAACGGAGTGAATTTGCTCCTTGCTCTCGGTGAAGCTGTGCTCGCCCTGCCATGTGCTGGCCAGGGTGAACTCGTTGTCAACCATCGACTGCAGCGGCTCGAGGTACGCAACCTCGTCGCGGTCGGAGACGCTGGATGCAAGCGACATCAGCATATCCGCCCAGAACTTTGCGCCCCTGCCATAGGCAGCGCCAGCGTATCCGTTCTCGATAAGGGATTTCTTGGCTGCGTGCACGTCGTCTTCCGTGATGCCATCTAGCAGGGTTTCCAGAACATCGAGGTTCTTCTCATCGTAGAACAGGTTCTTTATAAGGGCGGTGTAGGCCATGCTGAACTCGAACGGCAGGGCATCTGCAGGACGGATTTCAACGAAGTTCTTGAGCCTGGCGTCCGGCCATACCATGGAGAGCGCATGTTCGACCTCCGTCTCATCCATCACCTTGTTGGCGTAAAGCTCGTCGAAGGTCTTGTTGCCCACGTATTTGAAGTCGCCATTTCCGTCTGGGATGAGCACGGCCTCGCGGCTGAGGATGTACTCGGCGTATTTCTCATAGGAGAAGTTCTTGTCAAGCGAGCCCGGCACCGTGCCAACGCGGTCCTGGTACATGCCGGACCAAACGATCGTCCTCACCATTTCCTTCTCGCGCTGCTTGCCCTCGAATATGGGGGAGTTGTCGGTCATGAGCGCGAGTATCGGCGCCAGCTTCTGGGCTATCTGCATCTTGCGCACGGCATCTTTTTCGTTGGCGTAGTCCACGGAAATCTGCAGCGACGCGGTGCCCCTCATCATGCAGATGGCGTAGTAGGACTGCGCGCCCAGGAATTTGGTCATGTCCTTGTAGCGCTCTTTGGGGATGAGCTCGAGGTCCTTTGCCTTCGCCGCCGGGTTGTAACCAACCATTGGGGTTATGAGGCCAAAATGCTCGAGGATGGGGTCTAGACGCCTGCGGAAGTTAAGGTAGGTTACCTCCACGTCCTGCACCGTCTTGAATGGTCCAGCCGAAATCTCCAGCTGCGCAGCTGGTTCGATGGAGATTGCCTCTCCCTTGCGGGAAAGCCCAACAAGGTTGTCTTTCTCGTAGATCTTTTCGTCGTAGTCGAACGCCATCCACTCAAGGACGTCCTTGACTCCGCCTTCCTCGCTGTAGGAAACCGGGGTCCTGTCCTTCTCATGGAGGAGGATGTGCTCAAGCTCGAAGCCAAGGCTATGCGTGCTCTTCTCGCCATTCTCGAAGAACTCGATCAGCTTGGCTATGTTCTTGTCGTGCATAGGTGTTTTCTCGACCATCATCTAATCACCTGAATTCGGATTTCCGCCGGTTAACTGCAAGGTTGCCGTGCATATGCGGCGCTACCAGTTCAATTACAGGGCGGAAAACAAAATCATATTCGTTTTAGATGATTATACGACGGGGTTGTGAGCTTCCATTGCATCATAAGTGCCAGCTACTCAATGGAGTGCTGCCACTGGAGTGGGGATGGGTTTGCATTTGGAGCGGTGCTGGGTTTGCAACTGGCTTGGTGCCGGGTTGTCAGCTGGACTGATGTCGGCTTTGCAGCTGGCTTGGCGCTGGCTTGCCAGCTGGCTTGGAGCCGGATTAGCGATGGCCTGCAGCTTGCCTGATTGCGAATCTTATCCCAATGCATCCACGAAGAAGCGGGCGCTGGCCTCGCATAGCTGGCATCTGGAATCCGAGAACATGTGGTCGGTACCGAAGACCTGAAGGTCGATGCTCGTGCATCCCGTGGATTCCGCTTTGTCGAGCAAAGGCTTCACATTGGTGTCTATAGGGGTGATCGTGTCCTTGGAGCCTGCGATGATGGCCAGCCTCCTGTTGGATACGGCTTCGAGTTTGTCTATGAATGTGTTGCCATCGGCAAAGCCTTCGGCTTCGTTCAGCAGCGCTTCGCCCGACGTTCCGCAAAGCCAATCGATTCCGCTGTCCAGCACATCGCGCAGGGTTTTGACGTTCTGCTCGTTGCTTCTTGAGAGCACGACCATCTGTCCGAAGTCTGCAGGCGAAACCAGTGCCGCCGCCTTAATCTCGGGTCTTTGCGCAAGCAGGTGATAGGCCACCATGCCTCCCATGCTATGTCCCAGAACGGCTATGCGATCCGTATCCACATAGAGGTTTGGCAGGTTGCCGTCTGTGGTGTAGCGGTCTGCGGCACCGGGCTCCTGCGAATGGAGGAGCAGGTCCAAAACGGTGGTGGCATCTTCGATACAGTTGGCGAACGAGAAGTTCCCATCGCTTCCCCAGGACCCACTGTAATGGAATGTCATGACGTTGAAGCCAACCCGTCTGAGAGTGGCGGCAACGTCGAAATTCTGCTCGTTGCCCGGATACCCATGGCAGATGATTACCGTTGGCTTTGGCCGCGGGTTTCCGGCCGTTAGATACGTGCAGAAGATGCGACCGCGCTTTCCTTTGGCCAGAATGCCGATTATCTCGGGAGGCACTTCTCCGAAATCATACGATGGCCTATCCATCCACATATAGTTGAGGTTCAGCCACTTGGTGCATTCTGATGCCTGCTTTTGAGCGGGCCGCATCTTCTGCGAATCGTTCATTTGCTAGAGCGCCTTCTTTATTGCGTCCAGAAGCTCGTCAAACTCGTCGAATGCCGGGATATCCGGGTTCTCGGCTTTGATCTTGTCGGTGCTCTTGAACAGGAATCCAGCCTTGCTGGCCTTGATCATTCCGAGGTCGTTGTGGCTGTCTCCAGATGCGATGGTCTCGAATCCGCAAGACTGCAGGGCCTTCACGGTGGTGAGCTTGGACTGCTGACAGCGCATCTTGTATCCGGTGATCTTGCCGTCTAGTGCAACTTCCAGCTCGTTGCAGAACAAGGTTGGCCAGTTGAGCTTTGCCATCAGCGGCTTCGCGAACTGCGTGAAGGTGTCGCTGATGATCACAACCTGGGTGATGGTGCGCAGCTCATCCAAAAACTCCTTGGCTCCTGGCAGTGGGTCGATCTTGCCGATCGTCTCCTGAATCTCCTTCAGGCCAAGTCCGTGCTGCTCGAGAATGTCGAGCCTGTAATGCATGAGCTTGTCGTAATCCGGCTCATCCCTGGTGGTCTTGCGCAGCTCGGGGATTCCGCTTTCTTCTGCGAAGGCAATCCAGATCTCTGGCACAAGGACGCCTTCCATGTCTAGGCAAACTATATTCAAGGTTTCCTCCCTTACGTTGGTAAACTGAAAATGATTTTATGCTCAACGAAGCAATGATGGCAACGGGAATATACATTGCTGGCGAGGTGTTCTCCAAGTTGTAATATTTTGCCGATAACATCAACGGCGATAGGGTTCAAATTGGACGAAGAGAGATTTGAGAGGCAGAAGAGGTTCATCCTCGAGGTGGATAAGGAGAAGAAGGTTCTCCGCCAAACGCATATATCGGGATACGAGCGCCAAGAGGACGATGCGGAGCATGCATGGCACATGGCCTTGATGACATACCTTTTGAAGGAGTATGCCAACGAGCCGTTCGACCTTGCCAAGACAATGGCCATGACGCTGATCCACGACATCGTGGAGATCGACGCGGGGGACACCTACGCGTATGATGCAGCGGCTCACAAGGACAAGGCCGAGCGCGAGGGAAAGGCTGCCGACCGCATATTCGGGATTCTGCCAGACGACCAGCGCGACGAGCTCAAGGGCCTTTGGATGGAGTTCGAGGCCAACGAAACCCCGGAGGCGCATTTTGCGCATGCAATGGACAATTTTCAACCGGTGCTGCTTAACGACGCAAACGACGGGCGTGATTGGGTAGCGCATGGGGTCAAGAGGTCCCAACCCTCGAAGCGAAACGAAGTGACGCGGCTTGGTTCCGAGGATTTGTACCGTTATGCCGAGAAGCTCTTCGATAAAAACACGGATGAAGGCCATCTAAAGCAGGAATAGGGAGGACTCATGCAGAGCAACATCATTCTCATTGGAATGCCGGCATCGGGTAAATCGACGCTCGGAGTGGTGCTGGCCAAGATCTTGGGCATGTCCTTCGTGGATGCCGACCTGCTTATCCAGAACCATATGGGCAAGAGACTCCAGGGCATCATAGACGAGAGGGGAGCGCAGGGCTTCATCGACGTGGAGAACTCGGTTCTAAAGGGAACGGAATTTGCCAGGACCGTATTGGCAACCGGGGGATCTGCGGTGTATTCCGACCAAGCTATGCAGCAGCTGAAGGAGCTGGGGGTTGTGGTTTACCTCGAGATCTCCTTCGACGAGCTGGTGGATAGGTTGGGTAACTTAGACCAACGCGGAGTTGTGTTCAAGGACGGGCTTGGCGGGGACCTCAGGGCTCTTTATGACGAGCGAACCCCTCTTTACGAGAAGTACGCGGACATCACCGTGAACGTTACGGGCACTTCTATCAGGGAGGCTGCGCTCATGGTGTCCGGGCAGCTTTGCGAGAAATATCCAGAATCGTTTACGCTGGAGTAAACGCTGGCGGCTCCCGTTGGAGCGAGCGCCGGAGGCCCTTGCTAGCGCTGTGGGCCTCGATGGAGCATCGGCTTCGGTTAGAGCGGGCGCTGGCTGAAAACGAGCGTTGTCTGAAAACGAGCGTTGGCGAAAAACCTTTTTGCACATGAAAAGGGCCGGGATGTGAATCCCGACCCTTTGTCGTTTCCAAGTATGATCACGCAGCGTCTGCATATGCCTTGCACCGTGCGCGATTCGCCAGATTGCTTTAACCCTACTCGGCGTCTGCAACCTCGGGCTCGGAGCCTGCTGCATGGTCGAAAGCTCCTCCGCAATGCGGGCAACGAGTTGCGCCTTCCTTGACCTCCTCGAGGCAGAACGGGCAGGTGGGAGCCGGCTTCTCCTCCGGAGCCTCTTCGTCCTTGCCGACGAGCTTCTTCTCCACGTCCTGCATCTTGTTCATACCCTTTACCAGTAGGAACACGATGAGGGCGATGATGAGGAAGTTGATGATCGCGCTGATGAATGCGCCGAAGTCGATTGCTCCACCTCCCGGAACGGGGATGGAAAGTCCTGCGATGTCGGTGCCCTGTCCAGCGGTCACTAACGAGATGAGAGGCTTGATGATGTCGTCGGTGAGCGAAGTGACGATTGCAGTGAATGCAGCGCCGATGATGATGCCTACTGCCATATCCATCACGTTGCCGCGGTTAATGAACTCCTTGAATTCCTTGAAGAAACCCATTTTTCCTCTCTTCCTCCTGTTTGGTTGTATGAACCTGCCTAAGTAAACGCTAACCTTGCATATAGAATATGATTCAGAGGTTACGAATCGGTAATGCTAATAGCAAGCGGTGCGTAAACTCTTGGTTCCGAGGTTAAGTTTTTAGCCTCTGCGCACATGGTATCGCGTTTAGGGTCTTTTTGCAGGTGTTGTTTTTACCGGCTTTGGATTTTTTTGATTGGAGCATGAGATGAAAATCAAATTCTCGCTTGCAACCATAAAGGTTGAAGACATCGATGCAAGCATCGAGTTCTATAACGGTGTCCTGGGGCTCCCGATTTCGGAGAACTTCGACATGGGCGGAATCAAGATTGCGATGCTTGGCGAGGATGCCGGTACCAGGATAGAGCTTATCCAGACAAACGATGATGAGTCTGGAGATGATTCCGAAGCGCAGCTTGGGCTGGGCACGAGATATGGGTTCGTGGTTGACGACGTCGAGCCTATTTTGGAGAAGGTGGGAGAGGGAGCCTACACGCACCCGGAATCTCCCAACCCGGATTTCGAATTCTACTACACGCACGACCCTGATGGGTATCTGATCGAGATCATGGTTCCACAGGCTTAAGGCGGATTGCGCCGGTAATGCTTGCGCTGCTAGCGTCGCTGAAGCTTGCGCTGCAAATGCTACCGGCACTGGTTACCGGCACCGCTGAGACTGGTGCGAGATTCGATAGCGTCGCGTTGTTTTTGCACTACGACATTGTGGCCAGCGTGTGCAGGGTTTAGAGCGAGCGAGAATTACCCGAACTAGTTAACAGAGGCAAATATTTTACAGAGAACCGCCAACTTTACAAATGAAAAGTTGGCGGTTTCTTTTATCTCGATTCTCGCACTACATGCAATTTAATCTAAAATCCCCTAAAAATTGGGGATTATCGGCACAAATACGCCACAAGATTAAATGCGATAAGGTGACCTTGAATGTTACGATAACCATCGATTAGTTGAGAAACATCTAAATAAGATAACTAACTTTCTTTTATAGAAAGAAATTCGGACAAATATCTTATTAACAGATGGACTCAAATGTAAATTCCTTCGATTAACCGAGGAATCAAGGGGTTCGAGTGGGGCCTGAGCCTCTGGGAAACAGGGAAAGACCGAAAGGCAAACGGGAGAAGGAGAGAAATCGTGGTTACCGATCACAATCTCGATGAGCTCTACCACAAGGGCGAGCTTACCTGGCAAGACGGCGAGTACACCGTCGAGCGTGGCTTCCAATGGACCCCGCCAGGGTGCCATAACAGCTGCGGAATGCTTTACTACATGAAGGATGGCAAGCTGGATCATGCAGAGGGAGACCCTTGCTTCCCCTACAACAACGGGCGCCTTTGCGCACGTTGCCTCAACCTCGAGGAGGCCGCTTATCAGGAAGGCCGCCTGAAGTACCCCATGAAGCGCGATCCCAAGGACCGTGGAGATGTTAGCAAGTTCGAGCGCATCACCTGGGACGAGGCTCTCGCCCTCATTGAGAAGAACCTCGACGAGGTTACCGAGAAGTACGGCAGGGCTTCGGTGTTCGGACTGGTTGGAACCGGCCGCAACATCTGCTGGCAGGTGCCCTGGATCGTGAATAACGCCTTCAAGTCGCCAAACGTGTTCTGCGCGCTTTTCTCGGGAGACTCCTGCGCCGTGCCCCGTACCGCTGCAACCGCGGCTATGACCGGCGCATATCCAGTACCCGACATGGGTCAGTTCAACGAGGCCCGCTACGATTACCCGGATTTCCAGTTCCCCGGAACCATACTCATCTGGGGCGCAAACCCGCTCAAATCCAATGCAGACTGCTTCCAGGGATACTGGATCACCGACTGCATGAAGAAGGGCGGCTCCAAACTCGTGGTTATCGACCCGATGATCAACTGGATGTCCGCACGCGCGGAGGTTCAGATTCAAATTCGCCCAGGCACCGACTGCGCTGTGGCACTGGCTATGAACCACGTGATCATCGAGGAAGACCTCTACGACCACGACTTCGTGGATTGCTGGACCTACGGATTCGACGAGTTTGCCGAGCATGTTAAGGATTGGACTCCGGAACGCGCTGCCGAAATCGCATGGTGCGACCCCGATGACATTCGCAAGGCCGCTCGCCTCATAGCAACCAATGGACCCTGCGCTGCCCCATTTGGAGTTTCCAACGACCAGAAGCGCAACGGAGTTTCCGCCTACCATGCAATCTTCAACATGATGGCCATCACGGGTAACTACGACAACCCCGGTGGAAACATCTTGGCATACGACCCGTGGGGAACCGTCATGTCCTACATCGCAGGTTGGGACGAGGGAGTGCTCACCCCCGAGATGAAGGCAGAGCGCCTTGGCGACAAGGAGTTCCCGCTGCACTCCGTGGGATTCTCCGCACTCGGCCAGCCAGACGTGCTGCTGCATGCTCTCGAGACCGGCGAGCCCAGGCCCATGAAGATGTGCTTCATGATGGGCACCAACCCAATCACAAACATGGCTCCAGATGCACCTCGCGCCTACAAGGCCCTCATGACCTTGGACTTCACCATCGTGTGCGATTACCGCATGACCCCGACCATCGCGGGACTTGCAGACCTCGTGCTGCCGATCTCGTTCAACTGGGAACGCAACACGCTGCGCCTGTGGTTCACACCTGTTCGTGCAAGCCGCAAGATCTCGCAGTACTACGAGTGCAAGTCCGACGAAGAGATCGTGGTAATGCTGGGCAGGCGCTTTAACCCGGAGTTCTTCGACAAGATCGGCGTCCACACCGACATCGACATGCTGGACTACATCGTGAAGAGCGCTCCCAATGCAACCGAGAGCTTCGACCAGCTGCTCAACAAGGACATGTACTGCTGGCCCGACCGTCCGTACTACCAATACAAGACCGGCGGTCTGCGTGCCGACGGACAGCCCGGATTCCAAACCCCAACCGGCCGTATCGAGCTGTGGGTGTCGATGTTCGCAAACCTTGGCCTGGATCCTCTGCCCAACTACGAGGAGCCAACCGAGAGCCCGGTTTCGACCCCAGAGCTTTACAAGGAGTACCCGCTGGTTCTCACCACCGGTGCCCGTAACTTCGAGTTCTTCCACTCCGAGCAGCGCGAGCAGCCGCATATGCGTGCAACCTACCCGTGGCCGCGTGTTCGCATAAACGTGGAGGACGCCAAGGAGCTGGGCATCCAGGATGGCGAGTGGGTATGGATCGAGGGTACCCGCGGACGCTGCCAGCAGAAGGCCCTGGTTACCGAGGGAATCATGAAGGGCGTTGTGGAGGCCGACCACGGTTGGTGGTTCCCAGAGCGCGACGGCAACGCCCCGAGCCTGTATGGAGTGTTCGAGTCGAACATCAACAACCTCACTCCCAACGGAAACCCCGGACCCTACAGCTTTGGAGCCGATTTCCGCAGCGTGCTGTGCAAGATCTACAAGTGCACGCCCGAGAACAGCGAGATTCTGCCAGGAGTGCAGACCGTCGAGAAGGGCGGGTTCCATGAGCCCGACTATGGCGACATCATCAGCATGTACTACGGACACGATGCGAAATAACAGGAGGATGGCGAAATGAGCAAAAAGGGTCTTTTCATCAACTATGAAATGTGCTTCGGATGCCACTCCTGCGAGATGGCATGTTCCCAGGAGCACAAGCTCCCCGCGGGCGAGTTTGGAATCAAGCTAACCCAGTATGGTCCGCATAAGAATGTGAAGGGCGACTGGGAGTACACCTTCGTGCCGGTACCCACCCAGTTGTGCGACCTTTGTGGCTCGCGCACGGCAACCGGCAAGCTCCCTGCTTGCGTGCATCACTGCGAGTCGGAATGCATGGAGTATGGGGATATAGCCGAGTTGGCCAAGCTTTTGGAAGAGCAGCCGAAGTCGGTTCTGTTCTCGCTGTAACGAAGCCTTTGTAATGCTGGCGCATGGTCGGGAAGATCCGGCTATGCGCCAGTTTGCTACCAAAATGGAGATGGTTCGATGTCTTGCTGGATATGCAATCCGTTTTGCGGGCACTGCAAGCCGCCCAAGAAGAAGTCGGTAACGTGCCCCTCTTGCGGTAAGCCAGCGTTTTTCGACGTTGCCGATGCCATAACGGAGGGCAAGACGCACAAATGCCCTCTATGCGGTGCCGATATCACGGAATTCGTGAAGGTTGATCCGGAATACTGCAAGAAGATCGGCCAGATGTGCGGCATTCCGTGTGGCAGCAATAACGATGAACCTCCCATGGAGGGATTCGAGTGCGTGTACCATACTCCCGTGGACGAAAACGGACGTATCATCAAGCCAACGGTCGTTGCGTAGCTGCAGCGTAAGCTTTGTACGAGCGAAGCGGCGGCATTGTCGCCGTGCGGTAGCGCTGCGTTCTATGCGCAACCGCAGCGCAAACATTGCATAATTGCAGCTTAGGCTATGCTCGAGCGAAGCGTAGCGAATATCTCTCCTTGGAGAAGCCATCATGATCAATTACACCTTGCCGGGTCTTACCGAGTTCCTAGACATAGACCTGTTCTTTGCAGATATGTTCGATGCTCATCCGGATATGTTCCACGAAGGCATTCGCATAGACAGCATCTACGGTGGATTTGCCGGTTCCCGCATATGCGGTGGCAGGAACAACATCGGAAGGCCCCTAGACCTGGACATGGTGCGCAAGCTCGTCCGCAGATACAACGACATGGGCATTGGATGCAACGGCACGTTCACGAACCAATTCGCAACACGTCAGATGCTCGAGGAAAGCGAGTACGACAGG
Organism: uncultured Coriobacteriaceae bacterium; assembly: GCA_902796325.1. Classification (GTDB taxonomy): domain Bacteria; phylum Actinomycetota; class Coriobacteriia; order Coriobacteriales; family CADBOM01; genus CADBOM01. The sequence goes on along the minus strand of CADBOM010000077.1, from coordinate 628 downwards.
GGGATCCTGCAGATACTGGGGGAGAGCGGGCTCAATGGTGCGATTGTGTACTCGGACGATGTGTATGGGTACATCGAGGACCATGGTCTGAACCTCAAGCTGATAGGTTCTACAACGCTGGGACTGAACACTGTCGAAGCCACCGACGCTGCCCTGCAGAAGTACGACCGGGCCGTGCTCGACTACAACTTCACGAAAGACGAGTCCTTCATATCGAGCCTTTGCGCTCCGGAAAAGCTAGAGGTCATGGTAAACGAATACTGCACTCTCAACTGCCCGTACAGAAACGAGCATTATGCCACGGTTAGCAGAGACCAGCTTGCTGGCAGAAGATCGGGGTTCCAGTGCAGGCACGAGCCTGCCCCTCAAGCCTACGGGTTCTTGAATGGCCTGATAAACGGCGATGTTTTCCTCAGAAACGAGCAGGTGCGCCATTACAACGAGGATCTTGGAGTGGGGTATTTCAAAATCGTCGGGCGCGAGCTTGCAAGGTATGACATCGTTGACTCGTATCTCTACTACCTTATCCAGCCGGACTGCTGGTACGAGGTGCGCGATTTCCTGATTCACCACAACTATCTGTAGAGCGAAACGCGAGGGATAACCGCGGGGCTATCTGAGGCGCTTT
>CADBOM010000076.1 GCA_902796325.1 uncultured Coriobacteriaceae bacterium | reverse complement strand
GCTTCAACCTATACGTTGGAACATTCCAGGAGTTCGTGGCGCTCATGGGATTCACCGAGGGCCTCATCGCAATGTACGAAGAGCCCGAAGAGGCTGCAGCCCTTTGCAAGTACATCAACGACTTCTATGTATCGGTCGGAAAGAAGTGCATCGAGTACATCAAGCCCGACTGCCTGGTCATGATGGACGACACCGCAGCAGCGGGAGCCCCGTTCATGAGCGAAGACCTGTTCAGGCAGATTCTTCTCCCAACATATAAGCATGTGGTCGAGGAGCTGGCGCTGCCGTACGACATCCCGGTTCAGTTCCACAACTGCGGAAAGTCCGCAAGGTTCATGGAGATCCTGCACGACGAGGCTCATGTAACCGCATGGGATCCCGCACAGACCGTGAACGACCTCAAGGCCTTCAAGGCAAAGTGGGGACGCGAGATCGCACTTCTGGGCGCTTGGGATGCCACGGTAGAGGTTCTCGAGCCTGATTGCCCGGACGAGGTTGTGGCGCAGTCTGTAATGGACTCCTTCGACCTCTATGCGCCGGATGGCGGATATGCATTCTGCGGCGGATTGGTTGGACCTCTCGACGACGCGAAGATGAATCACAAGAACGAAGTCATCATGAGAACCGCCATGGAGTATGGAAACATGTTCTACGACGGAGAGAAGGCAAGGCACGCAGCTGTCTCGGCATTCCACGCAGCATAAGTCTTGCAGCTGGCCTGGGCGTCACACCCCGGCGCCGTAAAGCTAGCTCAAGCTCATGGAAAGAGGGATCCGGATTCGTTCCGGATCCCTCTTCTGCTTCACAATCAGTTTAAAGTTGGCTCTCGGGATTATCCGCATGTGCATTTCACCCATGCGTATTTCACGGGATTGCCCTGAAACGAGCTACTGCGAAATCTCATAGAACGAAATCGTGAGCTTGCCGTTCTCGTCCACGCTGCCCACTCCCCTGAAAAACCCTCTATGCAGATACTCGGCCAGCTTTGGGCTATCGGTTACGAAGGTGGGCACGGTCTTGAACGGGCGCGGGCAATCGCCTTCGAACCATCCCTCGTTCTGCACGAATATCTTTGCATCGTTGCCCTCGGAATCCTTTCCGATAAGCATGTAGCGCGCAGACATATTGCGCACACCGTTGATGTTCACAACCTGGGTGTCAACGCCACACGGGCTTACAACGCCGTTGAAAATCTGGCCTTCCACCGTACCGGAGAACGGGTACATGACAACGGAGCCATACGGGCCGTCTAGCGACACCACTCCGCCCTCGACCATCTCGACATGCACCTGCATAATCAGCTTATCCATCTGGATCTCCAATCTTTAGCGCAATCAAATTGCAAATACAGAATCGATGATACTACCGAGAACACCCGCACGAGGCCAGCGGCGCTCGGACTTCCTAGCAAATTACGGAAATGCGACCACGACGAGACCAAGACGCTGCACCATCTGCACCCCTTGCTCTTTTGAACACCTTGCCGGCTTTTAAAAGGTTAGACTGTCAATAAAGAAAATAAAGTGGCATCAATTGGATTTACCGGCTCGTATTACATTCGGTTTCCATGGAAAATGAGTCACATACGGAAAAGAGAGCCTGCGGAAAGCCAACTGGCCCCTCGATTAGCACGCAACGTTGAGCCAGTGGTCTTACCAGGTAAATTGCAAGGAGATATTCGAATCATGCAGAGCGAAGAATTGCAGAAGAACCTAGACAAAGCAAAGGAAAAGCTGGCGAGCGCCGATATGCTTCTCATCGGCACCGGCAAGTATCTGGATGCCGAGCTTGGCTACGACCCGTTCGATCCAGATTCTTTCGAGAGAGATTTCCCGGAGTTCAAGGACAAGTTCGGCATCAACTCCATCATGGAGGGACTGAACTACAAATTCCCAGACGAGGGATCCAGATGGGCGTTCATCTCCAAAGTTGCGAAGATGTACCGCTTCTCCGAACTTAACAGTCCAATCTTGGAGAACATCAAGAAACTCATCGGCAGCCGCGACTATTTCATCATAACCGACAGCATGATTGGAATATTCAACAGAATGGGGTATCCGCTAGACCACATCGTAGAGATTAACGGCAACCTTGGAGATATCCAGTGCCACAAGCCCTGCACGGACAATCTCTACTCCATTGATGACAAGGTCGAGGCAATGCTGGCAAGCCAGGCAGAGTGCAGCATCTCGGATGATCTTCTTCCCAAATGCCCGGATTGCGGCGAGATGATGGTTCCGCATATCTCCGGCAAGGAATTCGTTACCACGGACAGGGAGTTCTCGGCTGAGATGGAATATCAGAAGTTCATGTTCCAGGCATATGGCAAGAACTTCGTCATTCTCGAGCTTGGCGTAGAAAAGCTCAACAGAACCATCAAGGAGCAGTTCATGAACCTGGTGTATCAGGATATGGAGTGCACCTACATCACCATCAACGACGGCGATATCTACATCAAGCCCGGCACCAGGAGCAAGTCGATTGCAATCGATTCCAACATAGGCGATGCTTTGGAGTACCTGGCCAATTAGGCACAGCCAAAACGACCGGAACCACCCGATTAGAACGCGAGCTATCATGGCAGACGAATCGAACAAGAACGAATTCACCGAGCAGGCAAGCGACGTTTACGAGCAGGTGAACGCCGCTGCAAGTCAAAGCTCCGATACTGTTGGAGATAAGCCTGCAAGCGGTAAGCCCTCTAGCGGCGAGACCGTAAGCGATGCTCCCGCAGGTGGGGCAGAAGAAGCCACCGAAAACAGCGGGTCCGAAAGTGAATCCGAAGAGGCTCCCAAGAAGAAAAAGCTCCCGAAGCAGGTGATCGGATCGCTCATCAGCACATTGTGCGTGACCATCTTCTTCATTGCCATGATGGTGTTCCACGCTTCTTTCCATACAAGCATCATGGGATATCCGGATTACTACGATTCAACTCCATACAAGCTCATACACCCGGTGGCAATGGAGGTCGAAGATATCGGAGCCATGTACATAGGCAAGTAGGCATATACCCATAGAGCACCTGCGCTGCCAGAAGCGAATGCGTCATAAGCGGGCAGCTGGCAACGTGCAAAGCAAGCGGACCTCAAAAGTCACCCAAGACTTCGAGGCCCGCTTTTTTGCAACCCGGCGTTGCCAATGCCATCCCCAGTGGTTCTCAAGCTACCGGGGTTTATCAAGATGCAACGCCTATAGCATCATCCTGATCGCCCGTTCGATGTCGTTGTCGCGAATCTTCACGAACCTGTCCTCGATCTCGGACGGAGCATTCTGCATGTTCCCCCCAACCGCGATGTAATCGGCATCGGTTTTGGTGGTGGCTATCTTCATTAGGGGCATGCGTGCCCCGATGTCCACCTGCCCGATCCCAATCTCGATGATGGCGAGCTTCTTATTCTGAATCCTACCGTTGAAGCTCAGGAATTCCTTTTGCTTGACCTCGTCGTCGGTTCCCTGCACGAAGAACATGCCCTCGAGGTTGAGCCGCATGGGACCCCCGCAAACAGGGCAAACCGGAAGCAGCTCTTCTGGCACGAAGCAATCGTCTTGCTGCTGCACCATCTGCTCGACCATATCCCCCACCGGGTAGATCTTGTTATGGCAACCGCGCGTGCACTGCATTCCAAGCACGCTGCCAGAGGTTTCATAAACTCTGTTTGGATCGAATCCCACAAGCTCGAAATGTCCGCAGATCGAATTCGTGACGATGAAATAATCCTTGTTGGCAAACAGCCTGGCCAGATTGAGCATGATTTTGCTCGGAGTGGCTCCGAAGTAAAGCATGTGGGCCAGCTTGCTCATGAATGCCCAGTGCGTGGAGTCGGTTAGAAATGGAAACGTGATTCCCTCCGAGAGGTTCCCAATGCCATAGTTGCTGTGGAAATCCTCGAAGTTCTCGAGAAACGCCATATCGGCCGACATGAAGTTCACGCCCTCGGCCGTATCGAGCTGCCTGCCCGCACCGACGAGAACGGCATCGGCTGCCTCGATAATCATCTTGGCATGGAGGATGTTGGGATCCATGTTCCAACCCCATATTCCCCCGAATGTGCTTAGATTGTCATCCCCGTACATAAGACTCTCCAATAGCTGTTTTAGGTTGGCAAAGCAGGACATGGTTGATTCGGGCCAATTCGAACCGGCAAGCCAAGTCAAGCCTGCAAGCCAATTCGAATCGATGCGGACGACCTTGGTAGTTCAGCGGAAACGCCGCGGAAGCACCGACGCACCTTTGCATCGCCGCGCTTTACAGCTAACAGTCTACTCCATGCCAAGTACATGGGGAGAGTGTCAAACTCATCGTCAGTCGAACTTCCCAAAATACCTTGTTGCCTCACGCATGAGCTTCACGATTGGGAGATGCTGGGGGCACGACCTCTCGCAAGCCCTGCACCCGATGCAATCCAGGGGCTTGCCGCCCTTCATCGTGTAAACGATGTAGTACCACTCCCCATTCTCGTTGTTGAACACGCGCTTGGAGTTAACGGCCTCTATCATCTCGGGAATCAAAATGTGCTTGGGACATTTAACCATGCAGTACCTGCAGCCGGTGCACTGGACTTTTCCCTGCTTTTGAAAAATGTCGTGCATGGTTCCCAGAACTTCGAGCTCATGCTGCGACATCGGTACAGGGTCGCGCATCGTCCTTGCATTGCTTCGCACCTGCTCGACGGCATTCATTCCAGATAGCACAACGACGTTGTTGGGAAAATTCGCCGCAAACCTCAGCGCAAAGCTCACGTTATCGGTTGGAACGCCAGAGGCAGCGCAAGCCTTGAGGGAATCCAGAGCCTCCTGCGCTTCACCAGTGAGCTGCACCAAGCTCCCACCACGGAGCGGCTCCATGACTATGCATGGAACACCGTGCTCCACGCAAACCTCGTAGCAGAGCTTGCTCTGCACGTTTATGTCCTCGTAGTCGAGGTAGTTGAACTGAATTTGCACGACCTCTATCTGCGGATAATCCGTGAGAATGCGGTCGAGCACCGGCGCCTTGTCATGAAACGAGATTCCAAAATGCCTTATCTTGCCCTGGCGCTTTAGTTCCAAGGCGATTTCGTAGGCATGGCAGCGCTTGTACTTTGCGTAGAACTCGGCGCTTTGCCCATGCATGAGATACATGTCGAAATAATCGACCCCGCAGGCTTTCAGCTGGTTCTCGAATATGGGGAGAATTTGCTCCTCAGAATCGAAGTAGAACATCGAGAGCTTGTCGCAGAGCATGAAGCTGTCGCGCGGATGACGTTCTACCAGACATTTGCGAATAGCGTCTTCGTCGTGGTTGTTGGCGTAAAAGCAGGCGACATCGAAATAATTGAACCCTTGTCTTAGGAACTCGTCAACCAGGACGTTTGTAGCCTCGTAGTCAACGTCGTCCCCGTCCATCGGAATGCGGGCAAAGCCAAATCCCAATCTGCCCTTCACTTCGTCGATCCAAGATCTAGTCATGCTCCACCTCTCGAAATGCACGCACGGTTATCGCTCGCGCATCAAAAACAAGCGCGCCTCAAGCTGGAGCAAAAATCCAAGATGAGACGCACCGTTCGAATCGTCATCCAATTCGTATTTTAAAGAGGGCAGCGGCTAAGCGTGATTAATATTTACATCCCACCAGATTATTCGCTCGACTATCTAACGTCTATCAGGCAGCTCTTCATCGTATTCAAAGCCGCCTCATGGAGTTCTGGGGTTACGCCGGCACAGCAGCTCGAATCAACAATGATCTGGATATTCGGCAACTGCGCCTTAATGAGCAGGGCGTTCGACACCACGCATATGTCAGTGCACAGCCCGATAATCTCCACGGACTCAATATTTCCACGGTAATAGGCCTGCTCGATGTCATGCGCCAAGTCAATGGAGCCAAATGTGCCCTTTAGGTACGTTGCGTTGCCGTTCTGAGACTGCAGCTCCGCAAGCTCGTCTACAAGCTGCCATCCCCAGGTGTTAACGATGCAATGCTCCACCGGAAGCTTAGACCCTTCCTGCGAGTTCAGATAATTGACGGTGTGGGTATCCATCGTGTAAACAACAGTCCCATCGAAGTTTCTAACCTTATCCACCATGCGAGGGAGTGCTTCCTGGGCTTCCTTGGTACCCAGCGATCCAGTTACGAAGTCGTTCTGCACGTCCACTACAACCAGATATTTCTTCTGAAGCGGATTGGGATTGGCAAAACCAGCTGTCTCGACTACCGGGGTATCGGCATCCCAACCATGCGCAGATGGAACTCCCTTGCTGGAAACCCATCCGTGATCCTTGCTCTGTTCCTCAGGGCTTGCGGCAATCTGGGCCGGACGCTCCAATGCAGCTTCGTTCCATGTGCCAACCTCTTGGCTAGCCAGAAGAAGCGACATGGCAAAGGGCTTCAGCGTACGAGCATACGGCACTCTGATGAACTTCATGCTCAAGGCCTTCTCGTTTAACCTGAGCCTGTCCAACCCGTCGGAATCCTTGAAGATCTGGTAGATCAAGGTGGCACCGCAGTTCCAACCATCCTGCAGCTGATGGTGGCTGTCCCATTCCTGCACCGCTTGCAGGCCCAGCTCGTCATCGCGGTCATGCCAGCTTATGGCCAGATAGCAACGCGGGTCGTAGGGCAGTTTCTGCTCCTGGCAGTACAGGGCGTAATGTTCTGCTCCCCTGTCCCCATGCCCGCTGTCGGGCCATGCATCGAACCTCCTCGTGTCATGGAACGCCGCAGCCATGGCCAGCGCCTCAAGGTCTGCCTCCGACAAACCCTCGTGCACCCCGATCTTCATGGCAAGCACGAGCACGCGGGACCAGTGCCTCTTCTGATGGACTATGCCTCCATACGGCCAAAAATCCACATCGTTTTCCATGTACGCCATCCACTTGAGGCAAAGCTCGCGGGTTTGCTCAGGCGCGAGTTCCACGATGTTCTCAAGCATATTTCCTCCTAGACCGCTGGTCGCCGCCGTTTTCACGTCGACATTACAAAACCATGATTACGCATTCGTTTCAGAGCCTGCGGTTGGTTCTATGCTTATTTCTTCTCGATGATGTTGAGCGGATACCCATCCGGATCGTTTGTGAAGAAGAACTTGGTGTGCTCGTCAATCACGATGGGCTGGGGCATCTCGTTGCCAAGAGAGTCGATAACGCTCTTTGCATCGTCCGTCTCTATTGCCAGGGAGAAGTTCTCCTGCTCGGAAAGGCTTAGTTTGAAGCCCTTGCGTGCTACCAGCTCGATCTTCCCACCGCCAGCCTGCTCAATCACGGCGACATCTTCATCAACGGGTTCGATCCTGTACTGCATTACGACCTTCATGCCAACCACGTCTCGATAGAACTTCAGGCTTTTATCCAAATCCTCGATGTGAAGAGTGGTCCATGCATAAGAAACGCTCATGATTAGTCCTTCCTGTTGATTGGAATTAATGCGCCGCTTGCACTCCAGCACATAGGCTCGGCATGGTTGTCCACTCAGAGCTATCGGCCCTCTTAAGGCCATCGGATGAGCCAAGCAAAGCACCAAGCAATGGCAACAAACGCAATGACACGCAACGTAAATAGGTTACATCAAAAGATAGCTTCCGGTACCTCGGCGGAGCATCAAAATGACCGTGCACAGGTGCCGCAATCAAAAAGCAACGATACCAAGGTAATCTATACCAATAAACAAATGCGGCCTTGCAAAAGAAAGGCTCAAACAGATAAGTCCAAGCAAACCGGGCAGCAAGCTCGGCGGCCCAAAGCTCGCTCGGATTATCGTCTTGAGACCAGATGAGCGCCACAAACCCGTTCCCACATCCCCATGCGGAGGTTACATGCTAGACAAACTACAGAACGCCAGCGGATTCATTTTCGATTGCGACGGAACGCTATTGGATTCGATGCCAATCTGGGACGTCGTGGAACAAGACCTCATGCAGGCATCGGGGCATGATTTCACCCAGGAAGAGCTCGAAGAGGTCAGAGCCGCTCCTATAGCGGAGGCCGGACGAATCTTCCATGAAAAATATGGGCTGGGAAACAGCAGCAAAGAAGTAGTCGACAGGATTGACGATCAGCTTCTGGGCTTCTATAGGTCGAGCGTAAACCCGCTGCCCGGTGCAGTAGCGTTTGTCGAGAAGATTCACGAACTGGGAATTCCCTGCACCGTTGTGTCGTCCAGCCCAAAGAGGTACATCGATGCCGGGTTCATGCGCTGCGGGATGTATGACAGGTTCGTAAAAGTTATATCCACCGAGGATGACGGCATCTCGAAACGCGATCCTCAGATCTTCCTGAATGCAATAGAGGCCATGGGGTCAGATATCGCGACCACCTGGGGAGCAGACGACTCGATCTATGCCATAAAGGTAATGAAGGACATGGGGCTTAACACCATCGGCGTTTACTACAGTGATTCCACTGGCAGCAAGGAGCAGATGGAGAAGCACTGCGACATCGTGATAGATTCGTTCAAGGACCTTGCGGACTAGCGAAATCGTTGGACAAGCGAGTACGGTCACAAAAGATAAGCCCTGCGCCGGACTTAAGGTGCAGGGCTTATTTGCAAGCTGCAGACGGGCTCTACCCCGCGTGCTTCTCCACGAAATCCTTGGCAAAGTTGGCGGCTGCATCGAGGTCACCGGTATTTGGATGTCCCTGGTGCACGCTCTTGAACTCTCCGCGGCAGTGGAACTCTTCTTTGGCAAGGTTGACACCAGATTTGGCGGCAATCTTAGATATTGCGTTGTAAGTCGAATCGATCAGCGCAGCTGTACCGAAGTTCACCACAACCCCAACGTTCTTACTGCCGAGGGACGCGACGTATTCACGAACCTGCACGTCGGGACGAGCTCCATAGACCGAACTGCCGAGAAATAGAATGTCCTCGTCGCCGTCTATTGGAACCGAAATCTCCTGGGCCTCAACGCCAACAGCCTTCGCGATGGAATCCGCCACCTTCTTGGTGTTGCCACCGCGAGTGTAATATCTAACGGCAATTTTCATACAGATGCACCTGCCTTTCGTAGAGCAAGGATTC
>CADBOM010000075.1 GCA_902796325.1 uncultured Coriobacteriaceae bacterium | reverse complement strand
CCGAGAGACTGCACCAGCATGTCGGTCATCCAGTATGGGAACCCAAGCTTGCGTGCAAGCGCGGCATCGTCCGTGTTGGGATTCCCCCACGGGAACATCTCCATATCGCGCGACATCTTGCGGAGGACCGCGTTGGCGAGGTTGGCCGCCTTGGGCTCCACGAAGCGCACGAGCTCCACTCCCTGGTCAACCACCGCATGGTTCTGCTTTGCCAGAAACGCGAACTCGTATGCGCTGATTCTCAGCGCGTCCCTGACGTTGGGCTCTATATCGCTTGGGTCGCGCAAGCTGCGGTTTATTATCTCGTCCAAGGTTCCCCAGGTTGACACCACGCCGGTTGCAAGAAGTTCTGCAAAGGCCTTGTCTTCCCTCGATGCCCGGGCCTTGTGGATTGTCTTCGTTGCCACCTGCTGAACATAGGCCTTGCGCTCCCTCACCGTGGAGGTGGTTTGCAGAGCCAGCTTCCTGCTAGGACTTAGAACGCCCATCTAGATAGCCTCCCATGTTGCCTTGCCGCTCTTCAAAACTTCGTGCACTCCCGCGCAGAACCCAGCGGCATCCATCTGCTTCTTGCCATCCGGCTTAACTCCTGTAACCTCCATCACGCCGTCGCTGGCGCGCAGGAGGAGCTTCTTGTTCACCCTTGCAACCTGGCCCGGTGCCATCTGCTCTGCGGCGTTGGCAACCAGCTGGTCGGAAAGATCGGCTTCCTCGGAGTATATGACGGCAAGAGATCTGCCGCATATGCTCGCCCTCGCAGGTGCGTGGTCGGTCGAAGCGTGCACGCGTCTCACGTTCTGGAGCGCGGAGAGCTGGGGCGACAAATGCATCTCGCTCTTCTCGATCTTCTTCGCGTAGGCGGATTCCTCTTCCACCTGCTCCACCCATTCCACCTCGCCTGCGGCAATCCTGGGCATGACGTTCAGGATCATCCTGGCTCCGAGGTCCGCCAGAAGGTCGTCGATCTGACGGGCGTACATCTTGTCGATGAGCATGGACTCCTGCATGCAATATGGACCGCTGTCCAGCCCCTCGCCCATCTTCATGATCGACACGCCGGTTACCTGGTCTCCGCTCAGGATGGCACGCTCTATAGGAGCCGCCCCACGCCATCTGGGCAAAAGCGACGCATGCACGTTTATGCATCCGAGCGGGGGAATATCCAGTATCTCCTTTGGAAGGATGTTGCCGTAGGAAGCCACGATTATGGCATCGGGTTGCATCTGGCGAATTTGCTCCGCCGTGGCCGGGTCCTTTAGGTTCTTTGGGGTGAATACCTCGATGCCCTTCTCGAGCGCCAGCTCCTTCACGGGAGAAGGTACCAGGCGCTTGCCGCGCTTGCGTGCGGAATCGGGCTGGGTGTACACCGCCACGACGTCCATGTTGTCTGCGTTTGCGAGAGACCTTAAAGTTGGGACCGCGAACGTTGGGGTTCCCATAAACACTATCCTCATAAGACCACCTCGCTGTTCTACATTCACGCCGTTAGACCGGGCGTCACTTTACTTACCAAAAATCTATAGTCCGCACTTATAGACCGCACTTTTGTTGGCCGAACACGACGGGCTACAGCACCCGAATATGCCGTTCACATTCTAAACCAGAATGCCCGCTTGCTAGCGCAGGCGCCCTTCTTACGTCGTGAACAACAGAAACGCCCGGCACCCACGATGGAATGCCGGGCATTTATATGAGGCAGTTTGCGCTGCCACTCCAACAACTTCGTTATCGAAATTGTAACACGTTTAAATTATCGTGGCAACTGTTCCGGAAAGATTTTCCGTTGCGAAATCTCGCGCTTCTGGAGCGGCACCTTCGGGTTATGAAGCTCCCCGGTTCCTGTTGCAGACTCCTGTTTCAGGCACCTGCCACATCGAATCCGTAGCTTACAATTAAGCTTCTGCTGCTCCGGAATCGAGCGCGGCCTTGTACTCCTCGAGCTTCTCGATTCTCTGCCTTACCGGCAGGGTCTCGAACAGCGTGATTCCGTGCAGGTGATCGATCTCGTGCTGGAGGCAGCGGGCAGTGAACCCGTCGGCATCTATCGTCTGCGGATTGCCATCGAGGTCGAGGTAGCTAACCGTAACGTCCTCCGGTCTTGCAACCTCGATCGTGATTCCCGGAATGGAGAGGCAGCCCTCCTCATCGATGATCTTCTCGCCTCTGGTTGCCTCGATCTTGGGATTGACCAGATACATGGGGTTCTTGATGCCGTCGCTGTAATCGCAGTCGACGACGATAAGCTTCTTGGTAATGCCAACCTGAGGAGCAGCGAGTCCAGCACCATTTGCCTCGTACAGAAGCTTGGCCATCTGCTCGGCAGTCTCAACGAGATTTGGCTCGTCGGCAACCACGATGTCGTCGCACTCGACGCGAAGCACTGGATTTGGCGCAATTACAATGTCCATGTCTAACCACCTGGTAATAGCGATTGCTTGTTGATTACGCTGATTGTAAACCACGCTGCGCATGTTTGCCCGGTGCTCTCCCCCGAGCGTATTCGCCTAAACGAGATTTTTGCAAGATTACCTGCGGTTTTGCAGATTCATTGAATCGCCCGGCGCACCTAGGGTGCACTTAATGCAAACCAGCGCTTAGAACAGGTCCATGGGGTCGACGTCCACGGCTACGCTAACGCCTTCGGAAGCCTTGCGTTGCTTTAGCACCGGGGCAATCATTCCCGATACATTGGCCCCCACGGGAGCCTTCACCAGAATATGCCACCTGAATGTCCCTCGCAGCTTGGATAGCAAGCAAGGGCTCGGACCCAATATCTCCCATTCGTCTATGTCGAAAGTTGCCATTAGCTCGGCATCGGCATCGAGGGAATCATCGAGAGATGCACCTGCGTTTTCGCTGGAGTCGGCCGCTCCGCTAGCGTAGGCAACATCGCCATCGGAGCCTGAAACAGCCGTGTCTGCGTTGCCAATCATGCCTGCGTCGCCACCCGCGCCTGCGTCGCCATCCGTGTCACCCGTGCCAGCTTCGACGGCATCGGAAGCGGCAGTGCCGGCATTGTCATCATCGTCATCCAAGCTGGAGGCATCGAAGCCGTCTCCCAGAAGGTCGCCGAACATCGACAGGGTCTTGGCAACGGCCGGTGGCAGGTCGGAAACCTCGGCAGTCCCCTTCATTGCCCCAGACGAAAGATCTTCGAGCATCGCCTGCTCGAAGGAGAAATCATCCTCGCTTGACGAGCTCGCGGCACCATGGCTGCCAGTTCCACCAAACTCGATTCCTCCGCCCAAGGCATCGTATCCTTCATCTTCACCGGACAAATGCTTCAAGCGAAGGTCCAGCAACCTGCGCAGCTCTCCCGCCTCGCGGGCTACGGCAGACTCGTTCTTGCCCCAAAGCAATATGTTCGCGAGACGCTTGTAAGGCGGATACCCCATTTCCTTGCGAATTGGCAGTTCTCCAGCCAGAAAACGGTCGCGATCGTGATGCGATGCCGCCACTATCGCCGGATGGTTTGGCCAATAGGTCTGCACGATCACGCGCCCGTCCTTCTCGGCACGGCCGGCCCTGCCCGCAACCTGCTCTATGAGCTGGAAGGTGCGCTCAGACGCCCTGAAATCCGGGAGCTTGAGCGTGGTGTCGGCAATCAGAACTCCCGCGAGGGTGACGTCTGGGAAATCGAGGCCCTTGGCTATCATCTGGGTGCCAAGAAGCACCCCACGATCTGCCGCGATAAATTCAGAGAGCAACTTCTCGTGAGCTCCCTTTGTGCTGGTGGTGTCGGCATCCATGCGGATGATGGGCACATCTGGACCGAGCAGTGCCCTCAGCTGGTCGTAGGCAAACTGCGTACCCGGGCCCAGCTGGCGCAAGTATGGACTGCCGCACTTTGGACAACGTGCAGGAACCGGGAAACGTCTACCGCAATGGTGACACATGAGGAATCCGGCACCGTGTCCAGCTTGGCTGCCGGAGGTGCCGCCACGACCGCCACTTGCATGCGCGCCATAGCGTCCGTGCCGGCTGTGGTCTTCATGGAATGTGAGGGATGTGGAGCATTGCTCGCAGGTTGGCACGTATCCGCACTCGCGGCAGAGCAGGAAGGAGGCAAAACCCCTGCGGTTGAGCAGCAGCACGGCCTTCTCCCCCGCTTCCATGGTTTCCTCCAGAGCATGGGAAAGCGAGCGCGAGAACATGGTCTTGTTGCCAGATCCAAACTCGTTGGAAAGGTCCACTATCTGCACTGGTGGAAGGGGCTTTCCGCTCGCACGCTCCTTGAGCTCGACGCGCTCCCACTTGCCAATCTTGCAGTTGTACAGGGTCTCTATGGAGGGGCTGGCGCTGCCGAGCACGAGCGTGGCGCCGCGCAGTTGCGCGAGCTTCACGGCAACGTCGCGAGACGAATACCTAGGTGCCGAGCCCTGCTTGTACGAGGATTCGTGCTCCTCGTCTATGACGATGAGCTTCAAGTTAGGCATGGGCGCGAAAAGCGCAGACCTGGCGCCAACGACAACCCTTGCCTCTCCGGATCTAACGAGGCTCCATTGGTCGTAGCGCTCCCCCACCGACAGGCGCGAGTGCAGAACGGCAACCTTGTCGCCAAACCTCGAGCGAAATCGTCCCACGGTTTGTGGAGTTAGCGAGATTTCTGGAACCAGAACGCAGGCCGTTCCACCAGCATCGATGACGTGCCTTATAGTCTGCAGATATACCTCGGTCTTGCCCGAACCCGTAACTCCGTCCATAACCACAACGTCGCCGCAAGCTCTCTGGCAAGCTTTGTCGATGGCCTCCAGCGCATCGGATTGCCCCTTGGTGAGGTGCAGGATGTCGGTGCTGCGATGCACGTCGGCACTGCGCTGCTGACTGGCTCCTGGCTGTTG
>CADBOM010000074.1 GCA_902796325.1 uncultured Coriobacteriaceae bacterium | reverse complement strand
CGTATATGGAAGCAATATCAGGGACTATTGCGAGCGCATGGCGGAATCCCTCTGGCCGGGGCCGCTGACTCTCGTGGTCAACGCGAGCGACAACGTTCCGCCAGCATTCAGGAGCGGAGACGGCACGATTGCGCTGCGTGTTCCAGATAGCACGGTCACCCTCGACCTCATCGAGTCGCTCGGCAGCCCAATTGCAACCACCAGCGCCAATATTCATGGACGTGGCGCCGTGGCAAATGGAGACGATCTGGATCCAGAGGTCATGAGGCTTGTGCCCATGGTGCTAAACGGCGGTGAAATCGTTGGCGGGCTGCCATCGACCATAGTTTCCTGCACGGGGGATATTCCGAAGGTGCTGAGGGTTGGAAGCATCACAGAGGAGCAGATAATGTCCTTCGTGGAATAACGCGCGGGAAACGATGGCGGCGTGGCGCATATGCGCGGCAAACGAGATCCACGTGGCGCATGGCAGCCCAATGGGGATGCTCTCGCCAAAGGTCTCCGATTGAGCTTTGGCTCTCCAATCGAGTTTTGGCGGAAGTCTCCGCAAAAAATCTCATGGAACATTCGCTAACATAGCATTCGCTAACATCCGCTGGGCAGCTTTCGTGAAATAGAAAAGCAACCTACGCATAGTATCTTTCTTGTAGATGGGCAAGCTGACAATTTTGGAAGGGGATAGGTTAGATGCGCATCGCTTTTGGAAACGACCATGCGGGATTCGACCAGAAGGCCGAGTTGGTCGAGTACCTCAAGAGCCTTGGACACGAGGTAACCGATTATGGAACCGACAGTTCCGATAGGGTGGATTACCCGGACTACGCTTTCAAGGTAGGAGAGGCCGTGGCCGCAGGCGATCAGGATTTTGGAATCCTTGTTTGCGGAACCGGAATCGGAATGAGCATAGCTGCCAACAAGGTGCGTGGAATCAGGGCTGCAAACGTTACGATGCCCGATGTTGCACCTTTTGCACGTGCGCATAACAACGCCAACGTGCTAACACTCTCCGCAAGGTACGTAGATGTTGACACCAACAAGCTTATAATCAAGAAATTCCTCGAGACCGAATTCGAGGGCGGCAGGCACGAGGGCAGGGTTAACAAGATCAATGCTCTCGACGAAGAAAGGCGATAGTCAGATGGATTTTTCGAATTTGCACAAGACGGACCCGGAGATTGCAAGCGCCATTGATCAGGAGCTTCAGCGTCAGCGCGACAGCATCGAGCTGATTGCATCCGAGAACTTCACCTCGCCGTCCGTGATGGAGGCCATGGGAAGCGTTCTAACCAACAAGTACGCAGAGGGCTACCCCGGAAAGCGCTACTACGGAGGTTGCGAGAAGGTCGACATCGTTGAGAACCTCGCTATCGACCGCGTTTGCAAGCTCTATGGCAGCAAGTTCGCCAACGTTCAGGCGCACAGCGGCTCTGGCGCAAACATGTCGGCATACATGGCACTTCTGCAGCCGGGCGACAAGATTCTCGGAATGGCCCTGGACAACGGCGGCCACCTCTCGCATGGCGCAAAGGTGAGCTTCTCCGGCAAGGTCTACCATTCCGTGTCCTATGGCGTGGATCCCCAGACCGAGCGCATCAACATGGACGACGTTGCAGCAATCGCTGAGCGCGAGAAGCCGCAGGTTATCGTCGCTGGTGCTTCCGCGTATCCCCGCACCATCGATTTCGAGGCTTTCGCAGAGGTTGCGAAGTCCGTTGGAGCATATCTCGTGGTGGATATGGCCCACATCGCCGGACTCGTTGCCGCTGGATACCATCCAACCCCGGTTGGAGTTGCAGATATCGTGACTTCCACCACCCATAAGTCTCTCCGCGGACCCCGCGGCGGATTCGTCCTCACCAATGACGAGGAGCTGGCCAAGAAGATCGATAAGGCAACCTTCCCAGGGCTCCAGGGCGGGCCTCTTATGCACGTGATCGCCGGCAAGGCCGTGGCATTTGGCGAGGCCCTGCAGCCTTCGTTCAAGGAGTACATCGGCAGGGTTGTTGAAAACGCTGCGCAGCTTGGCAAGGGCATGACCGACGGAGGACTCCGTCTGGTTTCCGGCGGCACCGACAACCATCTGTGCCTCGTTGACCTCACGCCTGCAAACGTTACCGGTAAGGAAGCCGAAGAGGTTCTTGGCACCGTTGGAATCACCTGCAACAAGAACACGATTCCAAACGAGAAGCAGAAGGCTTCGATTGCAAGCGGCGTGAGGATTGGTTCTCCTGCAATGACCACCCGTGGATTCAATGCGGAGGAGTCCTACAGGATCGGACAGCTCATCGCTCAGACCGTGTTCAACAAGGATGATCAGGAAGTGCTCGACAGGATTCACGGCGAGATCAACGACATGCTGGCAAAGCACCCTCTGTACCCGGAGCTCTAAGGTTTGAACGGCAGCCCGCCTAATGGCGGCGCTTCTTGTGACAGGTGGTCCTATGGCAGCTGGTCTTGTGGCAGCTGGCTTCATGACAGCACGGCTCAGGTTTGGCCTTTAGATTTTTAAGGAACCAAAATGGCAGATTCTAGCTTGGATTTCGATAAGAACGATCCTCGCCCCAGTTGGGATGACTATTTCCAGAAAATCACCCGCGAGGTGGCCGAGAGGTCTACGTGCATGAGAAGGCATGTGGGTGCCATCATCGTGAAGGACAAGCGTATCCTTGCAACGGGATATAACGGTGCGCCAACTGGTTTGGAGCATTGCCTAACCAGAGGGTGCCTGCGCACTCAGCTGGGAATTCCCTCTGGCCAAAAGCAGGAGCTTTGCCGTGCAGCTCATGCCGAGCAGAATGCCGTTATCCAAGCTGCTCGCTACGGTGTTCCAATAGATGGAGCCACGGTTTACTGCACTAACCAGCCCTGCACCACCTGTGCGAAAATCCTAATCAACGCCGGTGTTAAGGAAATCGTTTACGAGAATCCTTATCCCGATGAGCTTGGCGAGCAGATGATTGCAGAAGCTGGGATCAAGCTCAGACATCTGGCTCCCAAAGACGAAGCGTAGAAGGAACGCCTGTAGAGGTTGGCCAGAGCAAACGCTTATCTTGCATTTATATGGACTGCCCCCCATTTCCTTTTGGAAGTGGGGGCAGTTTCTATAGTCATGAGATTTTTGCCTGACCCCTGAACCATCCTTGCCCTTCGGTTCCATCCCTGGGTCTCGCGCATGGTCGGATAGCAGCGCTGTATGCCAGGGCCTCGCCGCGTGCTCCGGTTTAGTTATATACGGAGGCAGCAAAAATGCAATGAGGTCGCAGTGGAACAGCTCATGCATTTAGCTCATGCATTTAATAGACGCATATCGAGAAACAAAACATATGTAGGATTGTCAAGTTTATCGTCATTTATTCAAATTTTGTCTCTTAAATAAGATTTCCAAATCCAATGTTAAAAATATGGGTCCTGTACCCCATTCGAGTTAATTTCATGGGTTTAATCTTTTCAAACCGGTATCATTACCACTAGATAACAAGAGGAATCGATGGCGGAGCGCTTTATTTGATACTCGCGGTGGTCATCGGTTGCGGGGTTGGCATTTTGGGGACATTCCCGCTGGTCTCGTTCAACCGAATAGGTAAATCGCTCAGAAGGCGTGGCAAGGACCTAACGATCGGTCACGTTCTCGTTCTGGTCTTTGTATCTCTAGCGTTTTTGTCCGTGATGATCTACGTTGGTCATGTTGCGGCACCAGATTTTCTAGTGCCCTATACGGTTGCCATGGTTATCGCGTTTCTCGCTGCGGTATGTGTTTACTCCATACCCAGGGCGCTTAGATCGCCTCGTAGGAAATAGCTAGCTGAAAGGGGATGTCTCCATTGGATCCAATGTCGCAATTCGGCGATTACATGGCCGAGCTGCTAGCCACCAAGCCAAGCCAAGACATCACGCCGTTCCTGTCGCAGTACTCGATTTACCTATACATATCTGTAATCGTTGTACTCGTGGTGGTTGTCTATGCATGCAAGAAGGTCCAGCTTATCCCTCATGGCTTCTGGGCTGGCGGCTTCGAGCATATGATGGATTGGCTCAGGCGCGATGTAGGCTATAACGTCATCGGGCCGGATGCCGATAGGCACATGCCCTTCCTCATGACGATTTTCGTCTTCATCCTCACCTCCAACCTCATAGGCTTGATACCGGGGGTTCATGGTGCAACGGGAACAATCGGAGTAACGCTTGCTCTCGCAATAATTTCCTTCATATATTTCAACTACTACGGCGTCAAAGCCCAGGGAAAACGTTACATTCTTTCCTTTGCACCCAAGGGCGTTGCATTCCCCATGAACGTCTTGGTGTGGGTTATCGAGCTGTTCTCCTGCTTCCTTCGTCTGATCACGCTGGCAATCCGACTTTTCGGAAACATGTACGCTGGTCACTTGGCCCTGGGAGCCTTCGCAATACTAACCTCGGTGTTCTTCATGCCGCTTGCACAGGGGCTTACCCTGGCGGCTGTTGGAGGAGCCCTTCCGGGCATCCTCTGGTTCCTGTTCCTCGTTCTCATGTACTTCATGGAGCTGTTGATGGCATGTATCCAGGCATACGTGTTCACGATGTTGTCGTCTGTGTACATACAGTTAGCAGCCTACAACGAGGAGTAGGCAGAAGTTGCCCGAGCGGAGGCAATCCGCATTTTGCGCATGCGTGTTATGAAGCGCGTGCAGCGGGCTTGGACGTTTAGAGGCGTCAATCGGAGCTGGCGGTTAATAACTGTCCGCCCCGTGTGAGATAAATGTTTGGCGTATTGTTGGACTACCTTCGAAGAAGGTTCTTCGAAGGCTAGGTAATTAGGAGGAACGAATCGTGGGAGTTATCGGTTATGGTCTCGGCGTAATCGGCGCCGGCATCGGCATTGGACTTGCAGCCCATGGTGCTGCTCTCGGTATTGCACGTCAGCCCGAGATGCAGAGCCGTCTGTTCACAATCTTCATCCTCGGTGCAGCATTCTCCGAGGCATTGGCCCTAATCGGATTGGTCTTGGCTCTAATTCAGTAGATGCTTGCGTGTGAAGCGCGAGTGTGCTGGAGGTAATTTCTAGTGAAGAGAAGAGTAATTGGGAAAATAACACTTGTATCGGTGCTCGCAACGGCACTGACGCAGGCTGCTCCGCTCATAGCTCTTGCAGAAGACTCATCTGGATCGAGCACCGGAGGAATCAACCTCCTCCTGCCTAACATGGTGGAGTTCATCCCGATGATCATCGCGTTCTTCATCATGTGGTTCGTGTTCGCGAAGTACGTGTACCCCATAATCATGGGTATGATCGACAAGCGAGCCAACACCATCAAGGAGAACCTGGAAGCTGCCGAACAGAGCAAGGTCGAGGCTGCAAGGCTCTTGGATGAGCGTCAGGCACAGCTCGATCAGGCCAAGGCAGATGCCGCGAAAATCATCGACGATGCCAAGAAGGCCGCCGAGGCAACGCGTGCGCAAATCGAGGCAGAGGCTAGGGAAGAGGCAAGCAACATCATTGCCAAGGCCAATGCCAATGTGGAAGCGCAGAAGAAAGCCGCGGTTGCCGAGCTTCAGCATTCCGTTGCGGATATCTCGGTATCCGTTGCCGGCAAGCTGATAGGCGAAGATCTTAGTGACGATGAGCACCGCAGGATCATCGAGCGTTACGTTGAAGAGGCTGGTAGCCTAAATGCCAGTTAATCGAAGCGTTGAGAAGCAGAAGGTATCGATTTACGCCAGGGCTCTGCTCGATGTTGCAGGCGACGATGCCAACCAGCTGCTTGAATTCGACAAAGAGCTTGCAGAAGTCGTGGGAGCCTATCATCTGAGCGGCGAGCTTAGAGAGGCCTTCGACGACCCCAACATTACCGAGGAGCAGCGAAGGCTGCTCGCCTATACCGCTTTCGGGGATTTCGAGAACGGCATCAAGCAGGTGATGGTGGTGATGGCCGAGCGCGGGGACATAGACCTCGTGCCCAGGGTTGCCAACGAGTTCACGGTTCTTGCCGAAGACAAGCTGGGTGCAGTCGTGGTTACCGTTACAACGGCGGTGGAACTCGACGACCACCTTCGCGACGTTATCAAGAAAAAGCTATCTTCCGATTTTGGGAAGTCGATCATCTTGAGAGAGCATGTCGACAAGACCATCATCGGCGGAATCATCATGAGCGCACACGGAAAACGAATAGATGCGAGCATTGCCTCACAGCTCGAGAACTCCCGTGAAGTGCTTTCGACTTCTCCTATTGGAGGTGATAGGTAAATGGCAGAGATTACCGCTAGCTCCATCGATGCCGCGTTGCGCAAGCAGCTTGATGGGCTGAGCACCAGCGTCGAATCGAGAGAAGTGGGAACCGTCATCCAGGTTGGTGATGGTATTGCCCGTGTCGATGGACTTATGAACGCGATGTCGGGCGAGCTGCTAGAGTTCACGAGCAGTAAGGGCAAGAAGGTCTATGGCCTCGTCCAGAACCTCGAAGAGCATGAGGTTGGAGCCGTGCTCCTTGGAGATGTAACGACCATCAAGGAGAACGATGAGGTTAGGACAACCGGAAGGATCATGCAGGTTCCGTCTGGAAAGAGCATGATCGGCCGTGTTGTGAATCCTCTTGGCCAACCTTTGGACGACAAGGGACCTGTCCAGGCTGAAGGTTACAGGCCCGTGGAATTCAGGGCGCCTGGCGTTATCGAGCGCCAGCCTGTTTCCCAGCCAGTGCAAACCGGTTGGCTGGCAGTTGACTCCATGATTCCAATCGGACGTGGACAGCGCGAGCTCATCATCGGTGACCGTCAGACTGGTAAGACTGCAATAGCGGTTGACGCGATCATCAACCAAAAGGGCAAGGACATGATCTGCGTCTACGTTGCCATCGGACAGAAGGCGTCCACCGTGGCATCTGTAGTCGAGACCCTGGACAGGTACGGAGCCATGGACTACACGATCGTGGTGTCCGCAACGGCTTCGGATTCGGCTCCGCTTCAGTACATCGCGCCTATGGCAGGAGCTGCAATCGGTGAGTACTTCATGTACACCGGCGAGGACGGTCAGCCTGCAAGCGAGTCCAACCCCGGTCGTCATGTGCTTTGCGTGTACGACGACCTGTCGAAGCAGGCAGTGGCATACAGGCAGATGTCGCTTACCCTCCGTCGTCCACCAGGGCGCGAGGCTTATCCTGGAGACATCTTCTATCTGCACAGCCGCTTGCTGGAGCGCGCAGTCAAGCTCTCCGACAAGAACGGTGCAGGTTCCATGACCGCTCTGCCAATCATCGAGACCCAGGCCGGTGACGTTTCTGCTTACATTCCGACCAACGTGATTTCGATTACCGACGGTCAGATCTTCCTGCAAACCGACCTCTTCTTCCAAGGTCAGAGGCCCGCTATCAACGTGGGTATCTCGGTTTCGCGAGTTGGAGGTAGCGCACAGCTGAAAGCTATGAAGCAGGTAGCCGGAAACCTCAGGCTCGACCTTGCAGCTTATCGTGAGATGCAGGCGTTCGCACAGTTCGGAAGCGACCTCGATGCGGCAACGCAGGCGCAGCTCAACCGAGGCGACAGGATGATGGAGCTCCTGAAGCAGGGACGCTATGTTCCAATGCCGGTAGAAGACCAAATCATGGCAATCTATGCAGGCAACGAGGGCTACATGGACGATATCGCGGTTGCAGATGTTCAGCGCTTCCGCGATGAGCTGAGGCAGTACATGCACAGACTGCACTCTGATGTCTGCGAAACGCTTGCCAAGGGCAACAAGATCGATGATGACATGGCAACCAAGCTAAAGGCAGCCATCGAAGAGTTTAAGAATCAATTCATCCCGGGCAAGGATGCATAAAGGGAGAAAGTATGGCCAATCTTCGCGACATAAAGAGGAGGATCACCTCGGTACAGTCTACCGAGCAGATTACCCGCACCATGGAGATGGTGTCCTCTGCAAAGATTCACCATGCCACTGCTAGGGTAGTCGCGGCCACTCCCTATTCGAACGCCATGGAAGAGGTGCTGGGACGTCTTGCGGGAGGTGCCAGCATCCAGCATCCTCTGCTGGAGGTTCACGAGAAAACCGAAAGGGCTCTTATCGTGGCTGTGGCCTCCGATAGAGGACTGGCCGGAGCTTTCAACAGTTCGATCTTCAAGCGCGTGGACAGCATGATTGCCGACTTCCAGTCAAAGAACATGGAGGTCGATCTCATCGCCTGCGGCAAGAAGACCATCGGTTATCTGAGCTATCGCGGCTATGAGGTTCTCAAATCCTATAGGGATTTATCTGCCGACCCTACTCTCGATCAGGCACGTGAGATAGCGAGCATCTGCATAGACATGTACTCGTCGCACAAAGTGGACGAGGTATACATGATCTACAACCACGCACGCAACGCCGCCGATCAGGATTTGGTAGTGGAGAAGCTGCTGCCAATTCAGACGGAGGGTATCGGCGCAGATAACAATGCTGACGACGGAGCGAAGGACCATGGCTTTGATGATGCTAGCGCACCTGCTGCTGCTCAGGCGCAATCTGCGCAGTCTGGAGCACAGGCTGCTCAGTCTGAAGCAGGACAGGGTGCAGCGGCAGCTGCAGCAGGAAATGGTGCAGATGGCGATCATAAGGTAACTGGTAGCTTTGAGTTCGAGCCCGACGACAGTGCCGTTCTCACGTCGCTTTTACCTGGATATGTGAACACGGTGATT
>CADBOM010000073.1 GCA_902796325.1 uncultured Coriobacteriaceae bacterium | reverse complement strand
TGCAGCCAATAGGAATTATCAATTGTGAAGCAAAAAGTGTTGGCGAAACGCGGCCGATAGGCATTGCCTGAGTCGCGGCCAAAAGCGCTTCCAAAGGCGGCGTACTCGTAAGTTCTTATGTGAGCGCAAGAAATGCAAGCAAATAAACGCGGGTCGGATACGACGAATATCCGACCCGCGATTTTTGTACTCAGATTTGTTGCTCAGATATGTTACGCAAGCAGCTTGCGTAACATATCTGGCAGGCTGCGGTATTTCGACATTACCCGAAAACATCCGCCATCAGTCTGCAACTAATCGTGAATAACCACTGGAGTTCCGGTGTCTACCATGGGGTACAACGAGCTGATGTCGCTAAGCGACATATTGATGCATCCGTGCGATCCGTGCGATTTGTACCTAGTGCCTCCGAAGTATGGCTGCCAACTCGCATCATGGAATCCAACTCCGCTCCAGGTAACCCTCATCCAATAGGAAACCGGGGTTTCGTACTCTGGAACTCCCTCTGTTGTCATCTCGCCAGTAAGAGTCTTGTCGCGCATCTTCTCGAGAATCGAATAAACGCCCGCAGGGGTTTGCTTGTCTGGGGTTGGCAATCCGGTTACTACATCTGCTTGGAAAGCCAGCTGACCATCCTTCACATAGAAGATGTGCTGGGTCGAGCGGTTAACCTCGATGTAGGTGTTACCCCAGTCTGGCTCGGTGCCGGTAGTGTGAGCTACGGCTTGAGTTTTCCAATATGGCTCTCGGGTTTCGCTCTGCTTGGTCTCAAGCATGTTTTTGATGGACTCTATCTCCTTGCTCTTGTTTATCGACCATCCATATGTTCCGCCCGATACCGTGTATGTGTTTCCGTCAACCGACGTGAATGTTCTGGTGCTCCCAACGGTATTGTGCCTATCTGCAAAATCGTTCACCCAGTTTTCGAGTGCGTCTTCATCGACGGTATAGGAGCCATCGTCGGCAATTGTGAGCCATTGGAAAATCTGGTCGCCGTTCAGCTGCTCGGTCGATCCATCGCTGAACGTGTAGGTGAGAGCAAACGGGGTGTACTGATCGAGCAGGTTGCACCTTTGAACTAGGTCGGGATTATCGCTTGTGATGGTTGGCTCCAGGTAGCATGATGAGGCATCAAGGTCCACGCTGGTAATTCCATGCAACACCGCGTCTGTAAGAGTTTGCGAGACCTTGTTGGTATCTGTCGCGGTTCCAGATTGGGAGTCGACGACGATGTATTTCGACTGATTTTGGTCGAATGCGATGTATGCGTCCTGCGGCTGCACGGCGTTTTCGTTGTTCATACATGCGAGCGACCAGATTGCCGTATTGAGCAATCCCTCGTCATACGAGTAGGTGATCTTTCCCGAGTAGTCGGTGCTGCTGAACAAGGATGCAGGCCAAGCGAACGGATTCTGCGACTCCAGTATGTTCTGAATCTGCTGGTTGCCGTTTTGCAGGTTGAATCCGATGCTGGATCCCAGGATTGACTCGGTAACCCCGCCACGTTCGGAAATCGTGAGCGAGTAGTCTTGCGCCTGATTGGACAAGGTCTCGTTCACGTCGTCGGCATCTTTCATGGCAACATTAGCTCCATCGAGCGTGCTGTTGAACTCGAAGTGCGACATGAAGAATACGGACATTCCGAAGTAAACCACTGCGAGCACTGCGATAACTATCCCGAGGATGATCAGGAGCCTCTTCTTGTTGAATGGCTTCTTGCCCTCGTCTCCAAATGCTATCGCGTGGGCTCCTGCGTCGGCAGAGCCTCCATTTCCACTGCTTGCAAATGAGTCTATACCGGAGTGTTCTCCTTTGGCATCGTTGGTAGCACTTTCGTTGGAGGAGGCATCGTCGGCTAGGTGGCTATTGCCGGCAACGTGGCTGCTGATGGCAGATTCAGCACCGCTGTTATTTTCTGGGTTCTCGTTGCTCCCAAACGACTGGTAGTTAACGGTCGAATATCCAGATGAACCTTCACTGGCGGAGTACACGGCGGTTTGACTAGCTGAATGCGGATCGATTATCTGCGTAGCATTGGAAAGCGACCCAGTGCTAGTTGCAATGTGCGTAGGCACATTGGATGGCTCTTCCGCTTCATGCTTGGAGTGCCTGCCGTGATATCCCGTGTTGTCGCTAGATACTGTCGTGATGTCTCCGATTGCGACTGACGTGGGGTTTATATCGGTTTCCGAAGGAGACCCAGAAGCGTTCTCAACGTTGAGGACAACCGTGGAGTTCAAGTCATCGTGGATCATGTCGACGTTGGACTCGTCGTCGATCCTCAATGCACTATCTTCCAATACAGGTTCGGGCGAGTTTCCTTCAGCCTTGTCCTTCTTGTTGAAGATACCCATAATGCTCTCTCATTTCCGAACTACGATTAGTTCGAACCAAAAACATCGCAAGCTCTCATGATGAGCCGTGGTGTTCGGTAATTTCTGCGTTTTGCCAATCCAGATCCTGTTTAACGGTTCTGCTTGGCAGTACTTCCATTGATTAGGTGATATGAGGAGAAACCTCATAAGCGCTAATATGATTCTCACCTAACATGCATGTTAAAGTAAAGATACTGTCACGAACGGTGCTTTTAGTCGCATGAAAAACAGCATCGTTTCAGTAATCCACCTGAGTGCGGTTAACACTATATCGTGTATGACAAATCTCTAGAACATCAATATGTAGTTGAATTCTCAAAATTCTTGAAAACCATCAGCCCAGATACTAACCGGCTTCCAATTGATGCCGCTATTCTGCCTAGTACTGTCATCTAACATGGCGTCACTATGATTGCTCGAGGTGCCTTTTAACTTTCTGCATCCTATCGTCAAGCTGAGAGCTAACCTGCGCGCAATCCTGGAGCTCTTTCGATAGCATGTCAAGCTGCTCCTGACTTAAATTCTTCTTGTAGCGCATCTTATGCTCCAAGCTCGCCCAGAAATCCATGGCTATGGTTCTAAGCTGAACCTCCACGTTCATCATCTTCTTGCCCTCTTCGGTGAAGATGGGAACCTGAACTATCAGATGCAGACTCCGGTATCCGCTTTCCTTGGGGTTGGCAATGTAGTCCTTCTTCTGAACTAAGGTGATGTCATCTTGCTCCAGAAGATAATCTGCCAGCATATACACGTCGTCGACAAACGAGCAGACAACCCTCACTCCTGCAATATCGAACAAGTTGTCATATATCGATTGCAGCGTAAAAGGATATCCGCGGACATCGAGCTTCCTAATTATGCTGGCCGGTTCCTTGATGCGCATCTTTATCGATTCGATGGGGTTGGCATCGTATCTGATCGATAGCCGCTCGTTAAGCACCTTGAACTTGGTTTCAACCTCCATGGCGGCACATTTGTAGTCTGCATACATCTGCCGCACCGGTTCCATTTCCTCTCCAATCAGGCTGAGGAAATCGTCGATGTTCGGTCGAGGTTGTTTTTGGGCAGTGTTGATTTGGTCTGCCTTTAAATTCGTGAACTGATTTGCTATATCGAAACTCGTTGGAGTTGGATTAATTCTGCTCTTATTTTCCATTGGATATATTGCTCTCAATCGGGTATCAATCGGACACTGCTATCGGGCGTCAATCGGACGCTGCTATTGGGCCGATATTCAGGAACTGCTGGTCAATCGGGCACTGCTGCTATTTCATTATCATCACGGGCACTTTTGACGAGCGGAGGACGCCATAGCTAACCGACCCAAGCATGCCCCTGATTGCTCCAAGACCACGAGATCCCATGATTATCAGGTCGCAGCCGTTGTCATCGCAGAATTCCACGATGTCATCTATTGGAGAAATTCCTGGCACGATGGTAACCGTTACCCGGTCTTCGATGTCTGCGAATTCATCTTTCGTAGAATCATATATTTCCCTGCGCTCTTCGTCGATCCTGTCGTTCCTATGCTTGATGACCTCGTCCACGTTGATAAGCGTTGGATCTCCGCCATATAAGCTGCTCGAATAGCTGGAGGGAAGCTCTAGCTCCGGAAGCGGGGAGATATTTATTACGTCGATCTTCGTCTCCTGGTCGACCCTCGCTATCTCCACTGCTTCTTTCAGGGCCTTGCGGGCGGTTTCAGACTTGTCGTAAGGAACCAAAATATGCTTGAACGTCATAATGCAACTCCTTCCCGCTGCAGCTGGTCATCTGTCTGTATCCATTATAGCCAAAGGGGCTTGGCATCTTTTAAGGCGCTAAATGTTGTTGGGATTAGCCCCAGTATTTAGCGGCGGCAACAGCGTCGGCAGAATTTGAACAGCCGGCTTTGGTGTTCACATTCCACCGTTTGCTGGCATATTTTGGCCAGCATGGCAACAATTCGCTTGAAAATGCTTCGGGCACGGGTATACTCTCATTTGTTGTTTCGTTGGGGCTATAGCTCAGCTGGGAGAGCGCATGACTGGCAGTCATGAGGTCAGGGGTTCGATCCCCCTTAGCTCCACCAATCGATTATCCGGCTCGCCAGATGGCGGGCCTTTTTGTTTCTCGGCACGGTTACAGGCTTGCAGTTTCGGGCTTGTATACGGCAATTCGAGCAGGTGGGATTAAATGGGCGAGTTTGGATAAGTTGGCCTGCACCCGGTGATTCCAATCTTGCTCCAGCAGCAATGGGGTTCATGGGATATACGGCTGCACTGCAAGTTGTCCTATAATTCAGCGCGTGAGCTGAGTTGGTGGCGTTGGCTGCGTGGACATCCCGACGGCTAACGCAGACTCTAAACTCCGTTCGAGCGAAGCAGCATGGGAGGTTCTCGATGTCTACAAAAGATGACGTACTGGAGTTTTTCGAAAGCAACAGGGGAATTGAGATATCGGGACAAGATCTGGCTGACAAGCTGTCATGTTCTAGGAATACCGTTTGGAAAGCCGTCACGAGCCTTCGTGACGAGGGATACAAGATCGAATCAGGAACAAACAGAGGATACAAATTCTCCGAAGACAACGACAGACTTTCCGTAACGGGAATAAAGTGCTCATTCCCAGGGAACCTGCAAGATCTTGAAGTTCGAGTTTTCGACCAGATTGACTCCACAAACAATGAATGCAAGCGCATGGCTGCGTCGGGATTCAAAGGGTCGTGCTTGGTGGTATCAGATTATCAGACTGCCGGCAGGGGGCGCAGGTCGAGGTCGTTCTATTCGCCCCAGGGCAAGGGAGTTTACTTTTCCTTAATGCTTCAGAATAACTCCGAGACAGCCGATGCCGTTATGATGACGATGGCAGCGGCAGTCGCCACTGCTCGTGCGATTTCCGAATTTTCCGACTGCGAACCCAAGATCAAATGGGTCAACGACATATTCGTGGACAATCGCAAGGTTTGCGGGATTTTAACCGAGGGCATATCCGACTTGGAGACATCCACCATCCAAGAGGTAATAATCGGAATAGGCATAAACATCGGCAACGAAGACTTTCCACAGGACATTGCCGGCACAGCGGGAGCGATAACGTTGCGCAAGGGAGTCAGCAGGAACATGCTTGTTGCAAAGGTGGTAGAGCATATTGAGGGCATGAGCACTCTAAATGGTGATGCTTCCGACAAAATCCCAGATTTCGTTGACGAGTACAGAAAGCTGTCACTGGTGATTGGGCGGGAAGTGGACTACGAGCTCGCCGGAGCAAAGCACCACGCAAAAGCCGTGGAAATCAATGACGATGGATCGCTTGTGGTCGAAGATTCTGATGGATCCATGCAGACGTTGCATGGCGGAGAAGTTTCCGTAAAGCTGTAGAACGAAGAAACCGCCAGGATTTCCTGACGGCTTCTTTGATTAGCAGCTGATGCTGGGAACTAGTGGCGCAATTCTCAAACCGTATTTATGCGACCTTGTTTGCACGGGAGTTCCTGATGTAGCCAACGCACTTGGTAATGGAAGTTGCCAGTGCGATCTTGATTACCTCGGGGAGCATGAACGGGGTAACGGTGAGGCCGAGAACGTACATGAGGCCATCGCTCGTAGCGGCGGTTCCGGTTGCAACCATGAACCAGATAACTCCGAATGCGTAGCAAAGAGCAAGTCCGGCAACCATGGATACGACGAGAGCGGGGACGGACTGTCCGATTTTCTCCTGAATCTTACCGGTTACGAAAGCGGTTAGAACGAATCCGAGAATGTATCCTCCGGTTACTCCGAACAGGTAGGCAACTCCACCTGCAAATCCTGCGAATACCGGTACGCCCAGAAGACCGAGCACCAGGTAAGTACCCACAGCGGCGGTGCCACGCTTTGTTCCAAGAATGCTAACGGTAAGGCATACGGCAAACGTTTGCAGGGTTACGGGAACTGGTCCGATGGGAATCTTGATCCACGAGCAAACCGTGATGATTCCCACGAACAGTGCGATTAGCAGTATGTTGGTTCTGGTACTGCTTTTCGGCATTGCCTCGACAAGAGTTGCCGAGGATTCCTTGACTGCCATTTCGACCTCCTTGTTGATTGTATTGTCACCCAACTAATCTTGGGATGGTGACAATATACAGCAATGAGAATTTCATGCGCGTTACATTATGCGAGCGGTGGACCCGCCGAACTAATCAGACCCGTTGAACTAGCGAATGGGGCAGCACATGTGAACGGGATAGAACATATGCAATACTCTCGATAGCTGTTAAGTAGTTAATCAATAACTTAAACGGCAATTACATGGACAAACTTGACAGTGGCCACAATAAAATCATTTAGCGAACTCAAATCAATTTTTAAACGATATAATTAAGCTTTAAAGGCATTGGTTAGATGCTTTTGCAAATGCAAATCGCAAATGCAAATGGGGTGAAGTATCGAATTCCAATGTTTATCAATGATGCTCGATAGCCCGAACGCTCTCTTTATGCGGCTGATCGGTATCGGTGGGGTAATAGTGTTTTTAGGAGCATAAATGGACCAGTCTACGCGCATGACGCAGGCAAACGAAGACTATCTCGAGGCTGTTTTCGAACTAGCCGGAGGTATTGATAACCCGGTTAGAAGCGTCGATCTTGCCAATAAGCTCGATGTTTCAAAAGCTAGCGTCAATAAGGCAATTTCCGTGCTAAAAAGCCACGAATATGTTAGCCAAGAGCCTTATGGAGACATCTTCCTTACCCAAAAAGGGTACGAGTATGGTAAGTCGGTTTTCAAGCGTCATCTTGTTCTGTACCACTTTTTGATGGATGTTCTTGGTGTTGAGGGCGAGACTGCCGAGAACGAGGCATGCATGATGGAGCATGCCATCAGTGACGATACACTTGGCAGGTGGATCAATTACTTGGAAAAGAACAATCCGGAAGTTGCGGAAGCTGCGAAGATCAGGGGAGCCGAGTAATCGATTTACGCTGCCGGCTTGGCTGTAGCCGGCTGCAAGCGTATTGCCAGATGGCAATATGGCTTCGGCAACAAACGTAACGAGCGCAACAAGTGTAGCGAGTTATCGCGCCGAATTGCTTGTTCGGAAATGCGCGGTAAAGACGACATGTTCGCAATGAAATTTGCTCATGATACTAAACAACGCGTTAGATGCCAAATAACGCATTATTAAGACGAAAGAGACCGGGACATCATTTGATGCCCCGGTCTCTTATTGCGTGATTTCGGTTCGTCGAAATCGACGGGCAACTATCTACCCGATGTGCCGGCTAACAGGCGACTAGTCGATCTTCACGATCGGCTTGATGACCTTTCCGTCGAGGGAGTCCTGGAAGGCCTGCTCGATGTCAGCGAAATCGTAGATTTTGCAGAGCTTGTCGAACGGGAAGCGACCCTGCTTGTAGTAGTCGACCATCTTGGGGATGAAGGTCTTGCAAACTGCATCGCCCTCGGTGGAGCCCATGATCGTACGGCCTGGTCCCATGACATCCTGCTCGATGTTAACGGTGAGGTCGTCCGGGCTCATTGCAACGGTGCAAATCTTTGCATATGCGGAGGAAGCATCGATGGCCTGCCTGATAACGACCTTGGAACCCGAGGTGTCGAATGCATAATTGACGCCCTTGCCGCCGGTGATCTTGCGAATCTCCTCAACGGCGTCGGTCTCCTTGGAGTTAACGGCATCGGTAGCACCCATCTCGAGTGCGAAGTCGAGCTTGTTCTGCCTACGTCCAACGGCGATGATCCTCTGGCATCCAGCGATGCGGGCGGCCATGATTGCAGCAAGTCCAACTCCGCCAACGCCGAAGATTGCGATGGTGTCGCCGAATCCTGCCTTGAGAACGTTAATTACCGAGCCGAATCCGGTAAGGAATCCGCAGCCCAGGGGGCCAAGCAGGTGAATGTCAACCTCGGGGTCGACAACAGCAACCTGGCGCTGGTTGACGACTGCGTACTCGGCGAACGAGGACTGGCCGAAGAACACGGAAAGATCCTGACCATCCTTGGTGTGGAGTCTGGTGGTTCCGTCTGCAAGCCTGCCCATGAAGTTCAGCGGGTACCAGCTGTCGCACTTTGCGGGATGTCCCTCGAGGCAGTTGTCGCAGTGACCGCAGTGCTGATAGGACATGACCACGTGGTCTCCCGGCTTGATTCCGTAGACCATCGAGCCAACCTTCTCGACGATTCCGGAACCCTCATGTCCGAGAACGCCGGGGATTGGCCAAGGAGCCATCTGGTCGCGTCCACCGAGGTCGGTGTGGCAGCATCCAGAAGCGGCAACCTTGATGAGTACCTCGTCTGCCTTGGGCTCGTCGAGCTCGACCTCGTCGAACTCAAACTTGCCCTTCTCATAGGTAACAGCAGCTTTAATAAGCATAAGCCCTCCTAATTTGTAAGAGTTTAATAAGACGCTGAACCAATTATAGACAAACAGGAATGTTATTGCCGCTCAAAATAAAGCACTTTCAGGGTTCATTGGAAACCATCTTTAGAAAGAAGTGTCATTATATTGTGTAAAATCCCAGAAAAACGGTGGTAATCCACAAGTTTTGATATAAAATGCACTCAAAGTTCACATACGAACGGCATTTTTATGCGCATGAACGGAGAGGCGCTTTTTACAAATGTCATATAATTGTGGACAAGCATAGAACATTTGGGGAAGGGCTGAATCCTCGGATGTTCCTTTTAGCATTGTCGGTGTCTGAGCTTTCACCTATGTGCTAATCTATCTGACGGGAGAATACAATGGTTAACTACGCGAATGGTGTTGAGACCAGGGGTATCATCATCGACACTTGCAAAAAGCTCTTCATGGAAAAGGGATACAAGAATACAACGTATTCCGAAATCTATAAGGCGGCCATGGTTAATCCGGGCACGATTGCTCACCATTTTGGGAACAAGCGCAACATTGCCTCGATGCTCTATGACGAGTTCATGGTGAAGCTAACCAAGTACGCGGAGGACCTCTTCCCTGAGGAAGACGATCAGCAGAAGGCGTTCATCGGACTTGCGCTTCATAGGAAACTCACCTACGAGAACGAGAACTACCGCAGGTTCGTGATGGAATTCATGCTGGACGATCTTGCCAACGAAGATGAGAGCCGCTATCTGGTAAACGACTATTCTGCTTATAAGACCACCTGCGATAAAATCGGGCGCAACAAGGCCAACTTCTACTTCATTGCATATAAGGGAATCGAAGCCGCTATCGATGCATATTACGGCAGGTATCCCGACAAGGAAACCTTCGAGGATCTATATGCATACTATGCGGGGATGTATTTCGACTACCTGCCCAAGGAAGAAGTGGACGATCGCATCAAACGCGCTCTCGATGCCGTTAGCAAGGTAGACATCAGCGTGGAGGACTTCGAAGTCAAGGCTGAGAGAAACGATAAATAGCCTGCCTTAACGGTTTGCCCTGCTAGACAGCCTGTCGGAATTTGATTTGGCAGGGTAGTTAGATGATTTGAGTTGCATACCACCCGGGGTAATTCCCGGGTGGTTTTTATTTGCTGCAATTGCCTGCGATTGCATCGTGCCGCGGCTGCATCGCGAAGTTTTCGCAGCTTTGCAGATGGCTTCTGTTGCAGCTTTGTTTTTGCAAGACACCCGGCTGTGCGAGTGCAGCATCTAGATGGGAATGAAAGCATCCTCTGCAATAATCGATTAAGGTTGCTCCATGTGCAGAAAACAATGCCGTTTGTTTTCTGTCGGAAATTTAATGGAGTCTGTTAAAGAAAGTTTTGGATGTTGCAATTAAAATATTAGGCATGTGAAATTGCTTTCGAACATAGAAAGCTTGTCTAGCATGAAAAGCTGGATTCTGAAAATCTGGAGGGACGAGGATGATAAAACCTGGCTTCGGTGCAGATAAGAGCACCTTCGACAACATCGACTGGGATGGATTTGGAATCGGCAGCAATGTTGTCACCCTTGATGTAAAGGATGGCAAGATTCTCCGTACCAGGCCTCTCGACTATTCTGCTACCTATAATCTGGACGACCTTAACAGGTTCAGCTTGGAGAAAGACGGCAAGGTTTTCGTGGAGCCGGCAAAATCTCCAATCCCGCCATTTGCCTTTGCTTACAAGAGGCATGCATTCTCCCGCAACCGCATTCCATATCCGCTGGTTAGGGAGAACTTCGATCCAGATGGCGATCGCCATACCGAGCTGCGCGGAACCGACAAATATCGCCGCATCTCCTGGGACGAGGCCACCGATATCATCGCCAAGGAAATCCACAGGCAGTTTGCCGATTATGGTCCTGGTTCGATATTGGTTCAGCAAGACGGTCACGGCGAGACCAAGATCGTTCATCCTTGCCACGGCTGCATGACCAAGCTCATCGACGATCTTGGAGGCGCTGTTGTGCAGGCTCGCCAGCCAGACTCGTGGGAGGGCTGGTACTGGGGCGCCAAGCACACCTGGGGCATGGAGCCTCTCGGACAGGGCAAGACCCAGAACCTGTTCTATGACATAACCATGAACACCAAGATGCTCCTGTATTGGGGCTGCGACAACGAGACCACCACTTGGGGCTGGTGCGGCCAGATTCCTAGCAAGCTGTCGTTCTGGTGGAGCTCGCTTGGAATCGAGTCCGTGTACGTTTGCCCCGATGTTAACTACAGTGCCGCCGTTCATGCCGACAAGTGGATTCCGGTTTACCCCAACACCGACCTTCCGCTGCAGATGGCAATCGCATACGTTTGGATGACCGAGGGTCTGTACGACAGGGAGTATATCGACACCCACACCATCGGATTCGACTGGCTGGAGTACGAGATCCTGCAGGGCGGAGACGATGGAGTGCCCAAGACCCCAGAGTGGGCATCGCCCCTTTGCGGAGTACCGGTTCGCACTATCAAGGCTCTCGCTCGCGAGTGGGCTAGGGTCCCAACCACAACGGCTCACTGCAACGGTGGATCGTTCATCCGCTCCTGCTATTCGCACGAGCCCGCTCGTATGGAAGTGGTCCTGCTCGCCATGCAGGGACTTGGCAAGCCCGGCAGGAACTACATGAAGTTCATCGAGTGGAACATCTACGAGATCCCCGACTTCAACCCAATGCCCAGAGACGAGGAGTGGCTCACCGGATTCGGCGGCTACAACGCATCGATGCTCGAGGCCGATAAGTCGCGCTTCGTGCCCAAGACCCTCATTCCAGAGGGCATCAGGGCCACCAAGACCAAGACCATCGATTGGTTCGGTCACGTTATCTGCATGATGCCGGCCGACGATCAAACCCAGCACTTTGAGTTCCCCGAGCAGGGAGACCCAGAGCTTCACATGATCTGGTCGGATGCACCTTGCTGGTCCACCTGCTGGAACGACGGCAACGAGTACATCGATGCTCTTCGCGAGTCCAGCATGGAGTTCATCTTGGTGCAGCACCCGTGGTTCGAGAACGACGTTCACTTCGCAGACGTTATCCTGCCTGTTTCCACCCGTTACGAGGTGGAGGACATCGGATACGACAACTATTCCGGCTGCTTCAACACCATCGTTCACAGCGATCAGGCGGTGGCTCCATTTGCAGAGTCTAAGTCCGACTGGTTCTGCGTTCAGGAAGTTGCCAAGAAGCTCGAGAAGCTCTATGGCGACGAGGAGAACTACAAGAACATCTACGAGCGTTACACCGGCGGAAGGACCGTGGAGTCCAGCGTCAAGGCAACCTACGACAGCTCCCGTGCACTGAAGTATCGTTCGTACGAGGACTTCATGGATGCTGGATACACCTCGATCCCGCATGCTAAGGATTGGAAAGAG
Source organism: uncultured Coriobacteriaceae bacterium (assembly GCA_902796325.1). Classification (GTDB taxonomy): domain Bacteria; phylum Actinomycetota; class Coriobacteriia; order Coriobacteriales; family CADBOM01; genus CADBOM01. The sequence continues at coordinate 6,224 of CADBOM010000073.1, read as the reverse complement.
GATCACGCGGGCTTCTACGATTTCTACGTGGATCCCGACAACAACCCGCTTCCCACTCCTACCGGCAAGATCGAGTTCTACTCCACGAGGCTCGGAGAGTTCTTCCCGGACGACAAGGAGCGCAGGCCCTATCCGCATTACATTGCCGCTACCGAGCGCTTCCACGAGTATCGCGAGGATCCCAAGCACGACAAGTATCCGTTCCTGCTGGTGTCGAACCATCCGCGCTGGAGGGTTCATGCCAACTTTGACGACAACTCCTGGTTCCGCGAGATCGAGACCTGCAAGGTTATCGGCCCCGATGGCTATGCTTACGAGCCTCTGTGGATCAACCCCAAGGACGCTGAGAAGCTGGGAATCAAGACCGGCGACGTCGTGAAGATCGAGAACGATAGGGGCTGGGTGCTCGGAGGAGCATACGTTACCGAGCGCATCATGCCGGAGACTGTGCTGCAAGATCATGGCGCAAGGCTGGATCCGATCGTTCCCGGTAAATCCGACCGCGGTGGAGCCAACAACCTCATCGCTCCCAAGGAAACTACATCTCAGAACTGCGCCGGCGAGGTAACTTCCGGATATCTCGTTGGCATCGAGAAGGTGGATCCCAAGGATCTAGCGGCAGAGTACCCCGAGGCATTCGGTCGTACGTTCCATGCTGACGAAGGCGTGGATATCGAGAACTGGCTGGTGTAGGCTCACGGCCTGTACGCTCGATACGCGGTGGATGCTGCGAATATCATATGCGGCGGGCGCTGCTAACATCCCGCATGACGAGCAAGGGACATGGTCTTTGATGGCCATGTCCCTTTTCTTTAGACTGGTTCTGGAATAATGTAAGCAGAAGCAACGCGATGCGAGAAGGGGAGAACCATGGCGATTGCAGATACGTTGGAAAAAATAATATCGGCTGTCGAATCCGACGAGGTCCCAAGTGTGAGCCCGGAGGAATTGCCATGTTTTTCGAACAGCGACAATCCAAATCTTCGAGACGGAGACCTTGAGAAAGTGCTGACGTCGATTGGCGGGGACGATCTGCCAACCCTGCGCCGCGCACTGGCGTCCGCCCGTGAAGGCGAAGAGGCATGGCTTGGTTTCAAGATTGTCCACGATCCAGAGTCTTGCGTAGCGCTTGAGAGCGAAACCCAGGATGCAGGGTTTGGTGAGGCTAGCGCCGATGGGACCTGCGGCGTGTTCTTCGACAACAAGAAGCACGATATATTGTTCAGCCGCAAGTACACCGCAAGGGATAAGTTCCAGATGCACGACATCACGAGCGGGCCATCCATGCACATGAACCAATTCCCCGGACTTACATGGGCGTCTGTTCCGCTGTTCGGAAAGGTCAGGGTGATGGTCTTTGGTGCTGGAGATATCAGCCGCTATATAGCCAGATACGCGATGGATTGCGATTTCGATGTGGTTGTCATGGACGATGACGCCGAGTTACTCGCGCAAGACAGGTTCCCGGGGGCGGACCTTAAGAAGATTGACTTCGACGATCTGTCGTCTGCAGGTGTTGCGAGCGGAGATTACGTTTGCGTGGTAACTCGAGGACACGTCCACGACCCACAAGCTCTGATATACGCGCTTGGCACCGATGCGGATTATATCGGGATGATCGGGCACGTTGACAAGGTGACGAAGAACTTCGAGCAGGCAGAGCGGAGCGGAGTTTCCAAAGAGAGGCTGCGCGAGGTTCATGCTCCAATTGGAATTAAATGCGGAGCCATGACCCATGCGGAAATCGCAATAAGCATAGTTGCCGAATTGATTGCCACAAGACATGCTGCTAGAAAAGCAGCGGCGGCAAGAGCTGCTGGCGAGAATTAGGGTCCTATTAGAGTTCTTACGCGAAGAGAGGGCCTGCGGCATCTGGAGCCGCGAGCCCTCTCTTCATGAGAATGTTTCTCGCCGGGTTATTTTGTAATGGGATGTTCCTCGGCGAATATCTTTCCGTAGCGCTCAAGCTCATCCAGATATATCTCGTTGTTGCGCTCTATGAAGCAGCAGCCGTTTGCAATCGACGGGAAGAACCTTCCGCCTGGGCAGTAGGTGTCAATGGCTCTTCTGACTTCCGCGCGAATTTCCTCTTCGGGCAATCCCTCGATATCGATTGCAGGGCCGTCAACTCCGCCGACCATTGCAAGCTCGCCATTGGTGTCTTTCTGAATCTGAACGATATCGTTCTGGGGGATCGCACCTTGCCAGATCTCTACTCCGATTTCGACCATGTCGGTGCAAATTGGCTGGCAATAGCAGTCGGAATGATGCATGTAGATAATTCCGCGATCGTGGAATTCCTGGCTTATCTCCTTCTGCAGCGGCTTTATGAACTCGCGCCAGGTTTCCGGAGATAGGAACAGGCTGCGCTTGCTGCCCCAGTCGTCGTGGTAGAACACGATGTCCGGCTGAATGTGCTTGCACCATTCGTCTATGTAATCGAGCTTCCAGTTGCAGATGGCGCGCAATAGGTCGTGCATTGCCTCCGGCTCTTCCAGGTAGTTGCAGAATGCGTCTTCCATCCCCATGAGGAAGTGGGAGCGCTCGAACAACCCGGTTGGCATAAACGAGCCCACGAACCTCTCGCGCCTGTCCACGGAGTTGGCCTGTGCAACTGCATCTGTCCAGTCGTAGCCGGCAAGCTCGGGGAACTTCACCTGGTCCTGCCAGTATTCGATGTCCTTTATGACCTTGTTCTCATCGGTGATGTAGGGGTGCGGCCCAGGAGTTCCGGGTTTCCACATCTTCATGGTGCCCCACATATCCGGATGAGGATTTTCGTCGGGCAAGGAACCATCGGCCATGAAAAGCGGGTCCATGATCAACTCTATGGTTGGCATTATGTCGCTATAGCTGTCTGGTTGTTCTCTGTTGAGAATGGCCATTATGTTCTCTCTTGGATTCATTGGTAACCCCTAACCAACGGCATCTAGATTTGTTCGTCAACTTGGCGCGTGTGATGAACTTTTAAGCTTGTGACGTGCAATCGCATTCAGGTGCATCGGTTTCGAACTTGCTCTCGAGGTGCTGCCGATCAGTCAGAAGGCGATTTAAAAGTAGAACGAATTAAAATTGTAAGACATTTAACAAATTGGACAACAGCACATCACACTCGAACTACTTTTCACTTAATGTCGCCCCATCAAGCCTTATTGTTCTGAATACCTTAATAAGGGCGTCAAATCGCTGGCCTGATACTGATTAATTAAACCGGCATATTAAAATCACTCCTAGTTTTGGGATATTATTAACAGGTATTTGTTTTGTTTGAGAATAGCTAATAGGGAGGACGGCTATGCTTACAAAAAGGGAGAATTTCCTTGAGACTATGCACGGGGGCAATCCGGAGCACTACGTCGACAACTTCGAATACATGACCCTGGTGTTCGATTGCATTTCCGCACACATGAATCCGAAGCCCGAGGTTGGAGTTCCTTATCAGAACGCCTGGGGCGTTTGGAACCTGCTTGCAGAGGGCGAGCCTGGAGTTATGCCCCTCACCGACGACGAGCACAAGCTCATCACCGATGTTTGCGAGTGGAAAGACCAGATCAACACCCCGCAGATCATGTATTCCGACGAGGACTGGGCTCCATTCGAGCAGATGGCAAAGGATGTCGACCGCAGGGAGACCTTCGTAGCACCATTCCTGGGCAACGGAATCTTCGAGAAGCTGCACTACTTCATGGGCATGGAGGATGCAATGTGCAACCTCTACGAGGAGCCCGAGGCAATGCACGACCTCATCGACTACATCTCCGACTGGGAGGTCAAGCAGGCCGAGGAGATCGTCAAGCACATGCACCCGGATGCGATCTTCCACCACGACGACTGGGGAACCCAGCGCAACTCCTTCATGGCTCCCGAGATGTTCGAGGAGTTCATCGTTCCTGCATACGAGAAGATCTACGGCTTCTGGAAGGAGAATGGTGTCGAGGTAATCGTTCACCACTCCGACTCCTATTGCGCTAACCTGCTGAAGTACTTCCCGCAGATTCACATCGATGTGTGGCAGGGTGTTCTCGACACCAACGACATTCCCAAGTGCATTGAGGAGTGGGGCGGCAAGATCACCTTCATGGGCGGCCTGAACAACGGCATCTACGACAAGCCGGACACCACCGAGGAGAAGCTCGAAGAGGGCTTCAGGAACCTGCTGGATTCCTGCCCCAACCAGGGCAAGCACTACCTGCTCCCAGGTCTTACCATGGGCGAGCCGGGCAGCGTGTTCAAGGATGTCTATCCAATGGCAACCAAGGTAATCTACAAGCTGAGCAAGGAGTACTTCGCTTAAGTTTTGCAGGTTTTGCGGTCTAGCAGCTGTGGGCTGGACTTGCAAGAACGTGGGTTTGTTTGCGAGCGTCCGTTCGCCTAGCGCTTAGCGCATGGAAGACATGCTCGTACATCAGACCAAAGCATATTTGAATTCAAAGTGGCTGCTGGTTAGGCTTACCGGCAGCCACTTTTATTGGCACGGCACGGTTGCGTCGACGGTTTAAACGGAATGAAGGTATCGGCCGGTTTATCTGCGGCGCATCGGCTCCCCAGCAAGGGCTTTCCAACAAGCTACTGTCTCCCTTTAAATTGATTTTTCATCCGGGTCTTAGCAAAGAAATGACAGTAAACATTTGTTAAGAGTAAACAAATGTAGTGGTATTATCCGAAATCCTGAAAGCAAAAGGGATTTTACTTTAAATCGATATAATTGATTGGGTCAATCAAATGGCGGGCTAACCGCGGGACCACATTTTGGGAAGTCGCGGGTACGGATGATGCCATGGCTGGCTGCGAATGATCTATCGAAATATATTCGATATTCGATGGGGGATGTCTTGTAGCCGTGTGCTGCATGCCGGTCGTCGGGTGAGTTCGATTCAATTTCGTTCACATCATTCCCAAATGAAAGCAGTAAACATCTGGACGGTCTGTGTGTTGCGCAGCTCGATTGGGTCTGTGCGTCGTTAGCCCGAATTCGCTGTCATTCGATTAATTTGGAGGAGATTTATGCTCACAAAGAAAGAGAACTTCCTGGAGACGATTCACGGCGGCACGCCCGATCGCTATGTCGACAACTTCGAGTTCATGACCTTGGTGTTCGACTGCATCTCTGCCCACCTCAACCCCGAGCCAAAAATTGGAGTTCCATATCAGAACGCCTGGGGAGTGTGGAATGTGCTGGCCGAGGGTGAGCCGGGACCAATGCCTCTCACCGACGACGATCACAAGCTCATCACAGACGTCACCGAGTGGAGAGACCAGATCAAGACCCCGCAGATTATCTTCTCCGACGAGGACTGGGCTCCTTTCGAGCAGATGGCAAAGGACGTCGACCGTAACGAAACTTTTGTGGCGCCGTTCCTAGGCAACGGAATCTTCGAGAAAATGCATTACTTCATGGGCATGGAGGATGCCATGTGCAACCTCTACGAGGAGCCCGAGGCAATGCACGACCTCATCGACTATGCGGCTGACTGGGAAATCAAGCAAGCCGAGGAGATCGTAAAGCACATGCACCCCGATGCGATCTTCCACCACGACGACTGGGGATCGCAGAAAAACTCCTTCATGGCACCCGAGATGTTCGAGGAGTTCCTCGTGCCTGCATACGAGAAGGTCTACGGATTCTGGAAGGAGAATGGAGTCGAAATTATCGTGCACCACTCCGACTCCTACTGCTACAACCTTCTGGAGTATTTCCCGCGCATGCAGATCGATGTGTGGCAGGGCGCTGTGGACACCAACGACATTCCCAAGTGCGTTGCCGAGTGGGGAGACAAGGTCACCATCATGGGCGGCCTGAACAACGGCATCTACGACAAACCGGACACCCAGTACGAGACCATCCTCGAGGGCTTCAGGAATCTTGTGAACTCCTGCCCCAACCAGGGCAAGCACTACCTGCTGCCAGGTCTTACCATGGGTGGTAACTGGAGCGTGTTCGATGGCGTTTACGACATGTGCTCCAAGGCATGCGAGCAGGTTAGCAAGGAAAACTTCTAATAGGTTTTGGTAACTGCAAGGCTAGAAATCGCAAAGCTAGAAACTGCAAAGCCAGTCGGATTGCAAGTGGAGAGATGACGTAGAGACGACGCTATGCGGCACCATCACAATGCGGCACCATCGAAGACTCCGGATCTAAGCGGTCCGGAGTCTTTTTGTAACCCGGTGGGTTTTGGCGGCCGGGTTCCCAGCGAAAATTTCTTACGGGGAGTTTTTGTCCGGTC
>CADBOM010000072.1 GCA_902796325.1 uncultured Coriobacteriaceae bacterium | reverse complement strand
GCCACCACGTCCTGTATTTTGGCGAACATGTCGATGCCGTTGAGGTTGACGATTATGAGGATGACGAGAAGGGCTATGCAGAACACTCCCCCAGGAACGTCCACGTTGAACACCGTGGTGATGGCGTTGCCGAACATCGCGCATTCGACGCTTCCGGCTATGGCGTTGCAGACGAGGTAGCCTCCCACCATCGTGACCAGCGTGACGAATGGCCCGAGGCAGGCAAGCGTGTACTGTGCAAGCCCTCCCGTGAGGTTTGGCATGAGGGCGTTGAGCTCGGCTATCGAGAGCGCGGTGCAGATGTTTATCGCGCATGCTATGAGCATGGCGAAGATGAACGGAGTACCTATCGTGCCTGCGCCCTGTCCGAGCGACATCAGGCAGCTGGTTGCCACGATGAGGCCCACTCCCGTGGCTATCACGCTTGGCAAGCCAAGCTTCTTCTGCTCTTCCTCTTCCATGCTCTTGCTCCTAGATGATTGATGCTGAAGATTTGTGAATTACACGTTCACGGTAGCGATGGCGCGACGCTTGCTAGCGATTCGTCTGCTGGCGTGGCTGGCACTGGAGTTGGCGAGGTGCGTACCGGCGCGGCCCGTACTGGCGCTTGTGATGCACGCGTCGGCGACACGCAGGCTAACGCAGCGCGTCGGCTCCCTCTTCGCCGGTGCGGATGCGGATGACCTTCGAGACCGGCGTGATCACAATCTTCCCGTCGCCGATATGCCCGGTGTACAGCTCCTTCATGATGAGGTCGGTCACGTGATCCACCTTGTCGTCCTCCACCAATAGCATCAGATACTGCTTTGGCAGAAGCTCCATTTGCTCGTGAATCTCCGGTTCATATTCCAGCGACCCATGCTGCACGCCGCAGCCAAGGGCCTGTATCGCGGTGATGCCGCTGACCCCCATGCCGGCCAGCGATTTCTTAAGCGCAGAGAGTTTGTTCTGCGAGGTTATGACTTCGATCTTCGAGATTCCCATGTGAAGCTCCTTTTAATAATCGACAGTAACTTCTGCTCTTTTTTGGCGAGGCATTCGCTGCCGTGCATTCGTTGCCGCGCCTCGGATGAACCAATGGGATTCGAACCGTTGGTGAGGCCCTAACCATCGAGGCATCACAAACTGTCGAACCAGCACTGCCAACGAAACCGCACGTAGCAGATGTAACTTTTCCGCGTTTGTGCGAAGAAAGCGCCCCGAAATGCCTCCAAAATGTAACTTTTCCGCGTTTGTGCGAAGAAAGCGTAAGATGTTGCAGCTTGTAAGCTGGTCAAAATTTGATGTTGCCCAATTTTAATAAACAAATACATGATATTCGTCTATTAAAATGCATAATTTACTCAGCTTGCATCGAAAAACCAGATGGTCTTTGCACATCCGTTACGCACAAACCGGGATTTCTTACGCCGAGAGGCGTTTTTCGGGCGCTCAGTACGCACAAACCGGGATTTCTTACATCGCTGCATGCGCACACCGCTCCGGATCTACGCAAGCTCCGGCTGTTCCCAGAGGTTCAGCTTGGTGCCGATGCCCTTCTCCAAAGCATTGCGGTACACGATCGTGCCCCAAGCCACGTCCTCGATTGGCATGCCGCCGACGGAGTACACCACAACCTCATCCGGATCGCGATGCACCGGGATGTTCCCCAGCAGCACGTCGCCAAGGTCGTCAATCTGACCAGAGGTCATCTTTCCCTCGGCAATGAGGTCCTCAACATGAACAGCCGGGATGGGCACCGTGTTGTACGCCTGGGGCTTCATCTCCTCTTCCCAGGTCTCGTACAACTGGATGTTGTCGGTCACCGTGCGAGCACGGTTTATGATGAAATCGTCGTCCAAGCGCAGCGCCGAGGTGGACTCGATGATCGCACCGGGCTTGATCCATTCCTCAGCGACGTAGGGATAGAGCGCCGGGTCGCCCGTTGGCGAGGAGGTGGATGCGGACACGATGTCGCTATCACGCACGGCATCCTCAATCGAGTCGACCGGGTAAGCCTCCACGCCGGGGTAGTTCTGGTGCACGTAGTCGATGAAAGCGTTCAGGCTCTTCTGGCCACGGCCCTTGACCTTCACGGTCTTGATGCTTGGGCGCACCGCCATGGCGGCGGCGAGGGCCGTCTTGCTCATGACGCCTGGCCCGATGATGCCGATCGTCGTGGCATCCTCGCGGGCAAAATACTTGAAGCCAACGCCTGGAACCGCGCCGGTGCGGTAGGCCGACAGCACATTTGCCGACATGAACGCCTTAGGCGCCCCGGTGTCCTTGTCGTTCAGGATGAGCATGAGGATGGAGCGCGGCAGGCCCTTCTTCTTGTTCTCCACGTTCGAGCCGTACCATTTAACTCCGGCCATGTCGAACTTGCCGCCGAGATATGCGGGCATGGCCATGAAACGGCGGTCGGGACCATCGAGCGGCATCTCCGGGAAAGGCGAGCTCTCCGGGAACATCACCATGCACCCGTGGCTGTTGCCGCTCTTGCCGCCCATGCGGTAGTCGCCCACCTTGAGCAGCTTGAACATCTCCTCCATGGCGTCGATGCAGCCGGCCATGTCCTTCACACCGGCCTTGATCATGTCTTGTTCGTTGAGATAGAGAAGGTCCACACGTGGATCTGTGCTTGCGCTCGAATCTGTCATTATTGCTTCCTTTCTATCAGCCGTAGCCTGGCAGGCCTGTGGCCTGGTAGCGGCGGCATGCACATCGCACATCTAAGAGACAACTTGCAGCTGGCGCAAAAGCGACGTGCAAAACAACTCAAAACCTTGTTGCCATGACTGTAGTTTCAAGCTGTAATGTATCCATTATGTTAAGGATTGATTAATGTGAAAATATTGGCTCTGACCGGCCAAAACGCAAATTTTTGCTAGCACTGTGACATGCATTTTAATTGTATAAATCGGAACTCAAATGCAAATAATTTTTGAGACCGGAATTAAGCCGAGGACGACGGCGGGGCCAAGCACCGGAATTATGGCGTCGAGCTTCGTGGAATGCATCGTGACGGCACGGCGGCAACGTGAGCGAGAGCAGGGAAGCCAAGCTTCAAGCTGCCTCAATCAGGCTTCGTCGTCGCTCTCCACATCGCTGATGCGATCGGCGTACCCAAGCTCCTTCCGCATCTTCAGATACTTGGCGGGGGTAATCCCGCAATATGCCTTGAAGTCGCGGATGAACTGAGGCTGGTCGTAGTATCCCAGAGCCGTTGCGGCATCGGTCATCTTCCCCGGAGCTCCGTAGTTGAGGTAGATCAGAGCTCGTTGGAACTGCAGAATCTTGCAGAAGGTCTTAGGCGAGAATCCCATCTCCTCCATGAAGACCTTGTTGATGTACCGTGCGGAGTAGCCGGTAGACTCGGACAGCTCGGCCACCCGCACCTTGCCGTCCGACTCGTATACCATCTGCTTGACCGACCAAATAAGCTCCTCCTTGGAGCTGAACCCGGCATTTTGGGAACGGCTCCAAGCACGCGAGTACGTTCGCATGAAAGTGCGCACTCGCTGCCTGAAGTCCGCCTGAGCGGCCATTCTATCTATCAGCGCCGGAGTGGTTATGACGTCTTGCAGCGGAACGCGCTCGCCCACGATATCGCGTAGGGTGATGGAGAGGATGGCGGGCTGCACCCCGGGCATGAACCTTACCCCGAAGTAATCGCCCACGTCTGAGATCCCGGTTTCCTGATATTGCAGGACGGTCCCGGAAGCCCAAGCGTGCATTCCGTCCGCGGTGTATGAGAACACAACATCGATGCACCCATCGGGAACGGCACGTAACTGCCTAGGGTCGTCGAGGCTAAACGAGTAGAAGTGCGACACGCCCTTCTTGAGATAGACTTCCTGGCGAAAATCGCGGGTATCCAGCACAAAGTAAGGCTGGGATGGTTGCAGTATGTCTTCTCTCCACCGCATTTATTAACGCTGTCCCTGCACTTCCATGTCCGTTAGTTTTGGCGCTCTTGCATCCGCGCCCGGTTGCGCTGGCAGCTACACCCTTGCATCCGCGCCCGGTTGCGCTGGCAGCTATGCCCTTGCACCAAACCTATCGTAATGCAGCTGGCTTAGGTCCACGTCGGTGGTTCCGGTGGTGATGAGCTGTGCAATCTGGCTAGCCGCACCCGGAGAGATGCCAAATCCGTGGCCAGTGAACCCGCAGGCCAGCACAAGCCCGGGGACCTCCTCCACATTGCCCAGAACCGGCACTCCATCGGCGCATTCGTCCATCCACCCGGCCCATGTTCTCACGATCTTGGCGTTGGCGAGAACCGGGAAGTACCTCAAGATGCCGCGGCAAGTGGCCGGGGCCGAGAAGCTGTCGTTGTATGGACGGGCCTCGGTGGTCTCAAAGCCCTCCATTCCAGAGGTTCCGCCAAAAACGAAGGAACCGTGCTTGGTCTGATGGCCGTAGAAGTCTGCCTCGGCGGTGCCCAGCATCTGGTCGAACAGATGGGGCTCTGCCTCGGTTACGAGAGACTCGAGCTTTGCCCTGCGGAGAGGAATATCGATTCCCACGGTACGGGCCAGCGCACGCGATCCGTATCCGGCTGCCAGCACGATGGTCTCGCCCTCGAACACGTCCCCAGACGCACAAACAACGCTGCGCAGCGCTCCCCTGGTCTTGCGAAGCTCAACCACGCGTTCTCCGGTGATGAAGTGCACGCCAAGACGGCGAGCCATGCGATAGTAGCCCAGGGTCGTGGTGAGCGGGTTCGCGTGGCCGTCGGTTGGGCACCAGCTGGCGCAGGTTACCTCGTCGGAGAGGTATGGGTTGATCTCGCGAACTTCGTCACCATCGATCATGCGAACGTCGAGCCCGCACGCAACGGCTCGGTTGGTGAGCCCCTCCAGAATCTTGCGGTGTTGCTCATTCTTTCCAAGGCGGAGGTTGCCGTCTTGGTGATATTCGCAGTCGACCTCCAGCTCGTCGGAGAGCGTTGGCCAATAATGCTGGATTCCATACATAACGAGGGGCAGCTCGCGCGGGTCGCGGCCCGACTGGCGCACGCCACCGCCGTTACGGCAAGATCCGCCGTTTCCGATGATGTCGTCGCCCTCGAGGCAAAGTACGTCCACCCCGCTGCGAACCAGATAGTAGCTGATGGCGCATCCGATGATGCCGCCGCCAATAACGATGACCTCGGCTGTCTTATTCATTGGAGCCGCCTTCTTTCTGGGTTTGGGAGTTTGCGGACGTGGTCGCTGCTGTGCCGGCTGCAGCGCCAGCCTCGCTTGCAGGCGCGGTCGTATCCTCACTTGCCGGCGTTGTAGCATCCTCGCCAGCCGGAGCATGCGGGGCGGGCTCATCGGCCTCGACCTCGTTGGCGAATATCTGCAGCTCTATGGGACGCATTGGCGAGCGAGATGTTGCAGGCTCCAGATCGTCTGGAGAAACTCCCAGCTCGCGAGCCAAAATCGACTTAACGAGCTTGCCGCAAGTCTGACCTTGGCAAAGCCCCATGCCGCAACGCAGGAAGCGCCTTACCTCGGCCATGGTCCACAGACCATCGTGCACGGCTTGCCTAATCTCGCCTTTGGTAACTTCTTCGCAACGGCATACCAGCATGCCGTCGTCGGGCTGGGGCACGAACGGCCCGATATCCCTTGATCTATCGACTACGGAGTTCATGCTAGTTCGCTCCTTTCTGGGCGGCGTATGCGGCAGCAGTTGCAGCGGCTGCTTCGCTCGCAGCTGCGCCAGTTATCTCGTCAAGCGGGGTGGTCTGTCCTTCGCGCAGGAAGAACCTCGCCGTCATCGCAAATTCCTTCGGAACCGAAATCGTAAGCAGGTTGGTCTTGTCAAATGCCTTGGATGAACGCACGCCCACAACGGTGGCGGGACATACGCGCGATCCATCGCGGCCGAGCGCAAAGCCCGTGTCGCCCTTCTGTGGCAGCGGGAGAAACTCGTATGGGATGGTCACGGTTGCCGTTCCATCTCCGCAGTCCTCGTTCACG
>CADBOM010000071.1 GCA_902796325.1 uncultured Coriobacteriaceae bacterium | reverse complement strand
TAGCTCACGCCCTCGTCAAAGTGATCGGTGCCCTCGATGGCCTTGAGCTTGCCCACGACCCAGTACGTCACCGGCGTGAATGCAGCCTCGAAGCACACCTTGAACAGGTACTGGTTGAATATCATCTGCACGAGAATGGCCGGGTCCATGGTGCCCAGGAACGAACCAGTGATGAAGATCACAGAGTCGAAGGCCTCCCCTACCACAGTGGAGAGGATGGTGCGAACCCAAAGATGCTTGCCCTTCATCGCAACTTTGATCTTGGAGAGAATCATGGAATTTGAGAACTCTCCGAAGAGGTACCCAACAAGAGATGCAGCGAAAACGCGCGGGGTGGTGCCCAGCACGGTGGCGAACGCCTCTTGGTTTGTCCAGAAATCCGGATAAGGCAAGGCAATGGTGATCATGTAAACCACCACGGCGATGAAGCACATGCTAAATCCGATCCAGATAACCATGCGGGCCCGGCGATAGCCGTACACCTCGGTGAACACATCGCCGAATATATAGGTTACCGGGAAGAGCATTACCGCTGCAGGCAGGGTTGCTCCATCCCATGGGGCCCACATCTTGCCCGCTATGAGGTTGGATAGGATCAAAAATGTAACGTACAGCACGCAAATTACGAGGAACGGTACCGACAGGGTCATACGTTCCTTGCCCATGCGCCCCTTGCTCCGGCTCATGGTCTTGGCCTTGCTATCGTTGCTGCTCTCGCTACTTGCCACGTCTTCGGACATGTGCTCTCCTTGGCTTTTCTTGGCTTGCTTATTCCTGCGAAATAGACCCCGGCCTGTACGCGGGTCAACTGGGGTGGGCGGGGCGAACGATGCGATTGCACGTTAACAGGCAACGGCAACCGCAACTGCAACAGCAGCCTACCTGTTGTCAACTCGCTCGGGATACATGTCGTGATGCGATAGACGGTCCCATGCCGCATCTTCCCAACGTGTGCCAGGCTTACCGTAGTTTGCATAGGGGTCGATCGACAGACCACCGCGAGGCAGGAACTTCCCCCACACCTCGATGTACTTGGGATCCATCAGCTTGGTCAGGTCCTTCATGATGCGGTTCACGCAATCTTCGTGGAACTCCCCATAGTTGCGGTAGGAGAAGAGATAGAGCTTCAGTGACTTAGACTCCACCAGCCACTGATCTGGAACATAGGAAATATATATGGTTGCGAAGTCGGGTTGCCCGGTTATGGGGCAAAGGCTGGTGAACTCCGGGCAGTTGAACTGCACCCAGTAGTCGTTGCCGGGATGCTTGTTGGAAAACCTCTCCAGCACGGAAGGATCGTAAGTAGAAGGATACTTTGTGCCATTGGCTCCGAGGAGGGTGAGGTCTTCCCGGGTGCGGCGGTCTTCTGCAGATTCAGACATTTTGTCTCCCTTTAGATGATTGGCGGCTGGCCATAGCAGGGCCAGCAAAAGGGAGAGCAGCATATAAACGAAGGACTCCGCGCACATGCGCAGAGCCCTCGTAGTAATACAGATCAACCTTGAGTAGCCCTGGTTTTGTTTAACGACAGGATGGTGCAAACGAACTGTCGCTGCCCTAACACTCGGGCAGGTACAAGCAAAAGTATAGACCTTTCAGGATACGAATATGTGGTCGACCGGCCAGCGATAAATCAGTGGAAGCCAAAAATGATAGCTTTGTCAGATTGCCGCTCTAGGTGATTCATACTGATAGCTTTTGGCATAGGCAGCATCTGGGCTTATGTCAACCTCTCCGTTCATCCAGGTGACGACCCCATGATCGATTTCGAACTTTCTGGCATTGGCTTCTTCCTGCAAGGGACTAAAAGCCGGGTAACATGCGAACTCCGTGAGATCGAGTAAACGTGATTCTCCTGTTGTGAACGTTACAACAAGCTGAAGGTTGCCCACATACCGCGCTTGCGACACCCGCATGTCTTTTACAGGTTCATCAGCATATGCAACTCCATTGACAATAAACATATGCCTCTCCTTACCTTGCCGGATTAATCTTCTTCGGGCTTTTACCAGAAGCAGCATCGTTCCAAGCTTCATAAAGCTCGTCTTCATGAAGCGCCATCCAACCAGAAACAATCCTCAGCTGCTTAACAGGCAAGCTTCCAGCCAAAACAGTACCATCGAACGCAATTGAAGCTTCGTATTCGCCATAGTAAACATGAATATGCGGCGTGTGATGTTGCTCGTCATCGAAGAAAATCATCTTGACGACGATTCCAAAGAATCTGCTGAGCTCTGGCATGTAGTCCTCCATCTCCCAGAAAGATTATATTCCACGATCATAGCAAGTATGAGTCGAACGATTGAAAACAAACCGCCCCTTGCATCCCCTACTGTCACATTTTGTTTCCTACAAATTAAAAAACCGCCGGTAACACCCCTTCACCGTCTATGTGACACCGTTTAAACCTACTGTCCAACTGTCATATTTCGCCATGGTTAATTGTCCTTTTTCCGTCATGTCCGGTGGCTTAAGGTGCACACAAGTCGCAAGGCAGCAGCCTTTAATCGATTCGCAGCGGCACTGATCGCCATCAGTTCCACAAAGCCGATCTTGTTCGATTCGAAGCATTATTCGCTGCTTCCAAATGCGGCCACCAATAAATTGCCAATTCGGCACAACTCAAAAGGGGGAGATACCAATGGATGTGGTGATGACCGGCAACAACATCTGGGTGCTTACAGCATCCGTGTTGGTGTTCATCATGCAAGCAGGTTTTGCCTGCTGCGAGGCAGGCTTTGCCCGCTCAAAGAACGCGACCAACATTTGGCTCAAGAACTTCTGCGACTTCTCAATTGGCGCCATAGTGTTCTACCTCATAGGCTTCGGCTTCATGTACGGCGATGACTTCGGCGGAATCATCGGCATCAACGGATTCTTGAACCCATTCGACCAGGACCTGCAGGTGTGGGCCGGACTTGACGGCAGCCTAGACCCCCATATTTACCTGCTATTCCAAACCATGTTCTGCGCTACGACCGCAACCATCATCTCGGGAGCTGTGGCAGAGCGCTTCGAATTCAAGAGCTACCTCATCGTGATCATAGTGATGACCGGATTCGTGTATCCCGTTGTTGGCCACTGGGTTTGGGGCGGAGGCTGGCTGTCCCAGCTGGGATTCGCAGACTTCGCAGGATCCGGAGTCGTGCACGCCTGCGGTGGCGTTGCAGCTTTACTCGGCTCGGTAATGGTTGGAGCTCGAATTGGCAAGTACGTCGATGGCAAGTCGCATGCAATCCCCGGGCATAACATCCCAATGGGCATCCTGGGCGGCTTCCTCCTGTGGGTAGGCTGGTACGGATTCAACCCTGGCTCCGAGCTGGCATTCGACAACGTGACCATGTACACCACCATCACCACAACCCTTGCAGGATCCGGTGGAACCCTGGCAGCGCTCTTCACCTCGTGGATTGCATTCAAGAAGCCAGATCCCACGATGGCAGTTAACGGAGCCCTCGGCGGACTCGTTGCCATCTGCACCGGCGTTGCACAGGTTAGCTACATCGGCGCACTCATCATAGGAGCCGTCGCTGGTATCCTGGTTGTGGGTTCCATCTGGTTCCTCGATCACAAGCTGCACGTAGACGACCCAACAGGATGTATCTCAATCCACGGCGCCTGCGGTATCTGGGGCATGCTTTCCACCGGATTCCTTTCAACCGAAACCGGACTGTTCTACGGATTCGGTGGAGCTCAGCTGGGATTCCAGGTTATCGGAGCCCTATCAATCGTAGGTTTCACCGCCCTGTGCGCTTGGATCATCTTCCTCGTCCTCAAGAAGACCATCGGAATCCGCGTTCCACGCGAAACCGAGCTCGAAGGACTCGATACTCACGAGCACAACATGTCGGCATACGTTATCTAGGAAGAATCTAGGAAGAAGGAACGAACATGGGCATGTACAACGTGGTGGTTCTCTGCAACCCCGACAAGCTTGACGCTCTAAAGGACGCATACAACGACATTGGAGTCACGGGAATGACGATCACCCGCTCCGAGGGATGCGGCACGCAAAAGGGCATGCACGGTTTCTACCGTGGCTCGGAGGTAGATGTGAGCCTTCTGCCCAAGGTCAAAGTGGAAACCGTGGTATCCGAAATTCCATGGGAGAAGGTCGTTGACACCGCGAAGTCGGTTTTGAAGTCCGAGCGCATTGGATCGGGCAAGATCTTCGTCTACGAGGTAGCGCACGTCATTCGCGTGAGAACAGACGAGATGGACGAGGCCGCACTGAAGGCAACCGACGAATAGCTTGTCAAGCATCGGAGCGGTTACAAATGCAAAGCTCCGCTCACGAGAAGTGCGGAGGCCGGCAATGCATCGGAAATCTTCGCCGGTAGATTCTATATGAAGAGAGTTGATGGGCGGCTGGCGGTCAAACACCCCAGCCGCCCGCGCGTATGAGAATGCGCTCCGTCTATCCGCAGCAGCTGGCAGGTGCCAGCCAGATGCCGGTGCCCACACACATGCGAACGTCCGCAGGCCGCCTGAATGCATGGTCTTGCCCCATTTGAAAGGAGGAAGCCGTGATCAACGTCGATTTTTCGTCAAAAGTCCCGGCTTACCTGCAGATATACTCCCAGCTAAAAGCCGAAATTAGCATCGGGCGAGCTAAGCGCGGGCTCGCAGCTCCCGTCGCTTCGAACCATGGGGACAAACCTCAACGTTAGCCGCAACACCGTAGACCAAGCGTACCAGCAGCTTTGCGCGGAAGGCTATCTCTCCTCTCGGCAAGGCAGGGGATATTTTGTCGAAGACGTGAGCGCATTCGATTTAAGCGGTGGGTCATCGCAGAGCACATCAGCAGCGCCAGGCGATCTCAGACTCAGCGGAATCAGCGCGGTGAACATATCCGGCATAGACGAAATCGTGCGGACCATGCGTGGAGAATCCAGCAGCCAGGTTGCATACGACTTCGATTACAACAGCGTGTACTCCTCCAGCCTGCCATGGCCCAGGTGGAAGAAATGCCTGCAGGCGGCAACCATCATGCACTAGGAAGGCCACCTTCTCTCCTACGAGGACAAGCGCGGCAACCTCTATCTACGCAGCACCTTGTGCGAGTTCTTGCTGCGCTATCGCGGCATACACTGCGACCCAAGCCAAATCGTCGTTGTGTCCAGCTCGCAATACGCCATGGCAATAGCTGTCAACCTGTTCGACCCCTCACGTCAGGGCTTCATCATGGAAGACCCTGGGTCGCTCAGCATGCGCAAGATCATATCCGACCGTGGATACTCGATTGAGTCGATTCCGGTTGGGCCCAACGGAGTGGAAGCCCTGCTGCTCGAGCAGATACCGGGCGATATCCTATACCTCAGCCCGTCCCATAATTTTCCAACCGGATACACCACCAGCATGGAGAAGCGCGAGGAAATCATCCGATGGGCTGGAGAAAGCGAGAGCCGGTTTGTTATCGAAAACGACCGCGACTTCGAGTTCCGCAGCACCTCGATGCCGATTCCCTCCATCAAATCGCTCGATTCCAACGACAAGGTAATTCACATAGGAACGTTGTCGAGGCTGCTCTCCCCTTCTATGCGCTGCGCCTACCTGGTATTGCCGCAGCAATTGGTGGAACGGTTCGACGAAGCCTATCGGTTCTTCTTCAGCATGCTGCCCACATATCATCAGATGGCGATTGCGATGATGATAGAGAAGGGCGCGCTGGATAAGCATTTTACCCAGCTGCGCAAGGCCAACCGCCACAAACACCAGATGATGCAGCGGGCCATCAAACAGCATCTTGGCAGCTTGGTGAAGGTTGTCAGCAATCCCGAGGGGCTGTACGTGATGGTTCATATAAGGGGATGCAACGACCCACATGAGCTGCAGAGCTTCCTGCTCTCGCGGTCGATAAAGGTACGGCCGGTTGTGGACTACTGCCATGATGGAACGCAAGCATACCAGAACGCATTCTTGCTGGGATACAGCGTTATGGACGAGGAGCAAATTCCCCAAGCCTGCAAGGCCCTGGCAGAAGCCCTCCGTGCCTATCTAGAACGCTAGTGTCCGCCAGCCCCGCCGCCATCCTCCAGCTCCGTTGGCTGCTGCTCGCCGCGAGCTCCGACGCCCACCGCGGGTAGCCGCCGGTATCGCTGGGTCTCGCCCAGCACATGCATCCGTTTAGCGCGGATAGCCGCTACTTTCTCGTGATGAAGAAGCTGCCACTGCAAATGGTAATGTCTATCAGCTGCTCGTCATAAAGCTGGCCCACGGCAATCTCCAAGTCTTCCGGAGCTAGGTCGAACGCAGCTCGCATCTCCTCTTCCGAAATCCTCTCAAACCGATCGACAAGCTCCATAGCGCGTTCCTTGGAGTATTCCGGAGCTTCGAGATCCACATGCCCATCGGTTAGCTGCTCCACAACCTCTACAAGATCCTCCGGGCTCTGGTATCCGCTCACAACCGTATGCACCGACCCATATGTGATGAGAAGCGTGGGGAACACATCGACGCCCATTGAATGGCAGCGGTCAATCTCCCCATCCAGCTCTTTCTTGGCCCGTCCGGAATCAACAGCCTGGTTATACGCCTCCATATTCACGCCGCTCGACTCCACCAGGGCATTCACATTCTCCAGCTTGCCGATGGGGGTGTCGAACGCGAACGCAGTCTGGCGCAGCAGCTTGAGAAAGGCCGCGGCGGAGCCAGGACCCTCCGTGAGCTTTATGGCCTCGTATGCAATAGAAGGGTTGTAGGTGACGATGTCTTCGGGCACAAGCTCGCTCACATGGTCCGCAGACATGGGCATGCCGGTCTTGCCCTCCATGATCGAGTAGCTGTAGGCAAGCTGCTGTTTCATCATGTTGAAACGCTGCTCGCCCTCTATGCCATATCCTATGGACTGGCGTACATCGGGCACCATGAGCCCCAAGGTGTAGTGGTAATCCAGCTTATCGCCCAGCCGGAACTTCAACATCGTGGAAGCGGGCTCCATGCAGTAGCACCATCCGCAAAGAGGGTCGGTAAAATGTTCCACTTCAAGCTTGAGCGTGTGGTCTAGCCTCTGTCTCTGCTCGGCCACCATGGCATCCAGCTCGTCCATGTCGATATCGAAAACCTCATCCATGTCGTCTTGCCAGTCCATGTCGTCTTGCATGACAAGCACCTCTTCGCAATATTCAATGAAGCCTATGATGATTCATATCACGCCTAGGGCATAAGGAAAATTCCACGGCTCGCGTTGCCGGACGTAGATTGCAACTCGTGCTGCAGGACGCAGATTGCGGCTCGTGCTGTCGGCCATGGCTCAAAATCAATTAGAACCTGGATAAATTAATCAGCACCTGAAACTAACTTTTACTAGAATTTCTTCCGAATTCGCATGACGCTGGCGAATATGCTGATACAAAAGGCGCGAGAATAGTACGAACACAAGGAGCCATAGTTGCTTAGCATAATGATTTGCGAAGACGAGGACGAGGACTTACAGCAGCTCGAACGTGCGTCGAGCGCTTGTCGAATGCTGCATGGTGTCGATTACAAAGTCGAGTCTTTTCGTAATGCGCGCCACTTGCTGCTCAACTACGATCCCGCGGAATACGACATCCTGTTTTTCGACATCCTCATGGAAGAGGAAAACGGGATTGAGCTGGCGCAGCAAATTCGCAAGAAG
>CADBOM010000070.1 GCA_902796325.1 uncultured Coriobacteriaceae bacterium | reverse complement strand
TCGCCATTTATGTCTTCCTCACCAAGCAAGAAGCCTATCAGGTCCGTTACATATCCCGAAAGAATATCGTCTTTGTAAGCCCAATTAGATTCCTTCGAAATCGTGCCATCGAGAAATTCCCTTAGATTTTGGTCGATGCTCACGTCAACCGAATATGCCATCTGTGCTCCATTTCCTAGATATCAACGTACAAAAATCAGGATACCACTGGAAAATTTTGAGCATTTGCAAACTTCTGATGCCCCTGATCGCGCATCTTGGAGTATTGATCGCGCTGATCACGCTGGTCGTGCTTCTCGTGCTTGTCAAATGCACTCACGATCTTCTGAACCAGCGAGTGTCTCACCACATCCTTGCCGTTTAGGACTATGAACTCGATGTCGTCGATTCCGTCGAGAACCTCTCTCACTGCATCGAGGCCAGACTGTCCCTTTGGAAGGTCTACCTGCGTAAGATCGCCCGTGACAACCATCTTGGAACCAAAGCCAAGCCTGGTTAGGAACATCTTCATCTGCTGGGGAGTGGTGTTCTGCGCTTCGTCCAAGATGATGAAGCTGTCGTTCAGGGTTCTACCACGCATATATGCTAGCGGGGCAATCTCGATCGTGCCATCTTCCACCATCTCGTTGCCACGCTGAGTGTCCACCATGTCGTACAGCGCATCGTAGAGCGGGCGCACATAGGGGTCGACCTTCTCCTCCAACGTTCCCGGCAAATATCCCAGCGATTCGCCAGCCTCCACAACAGGCCTCGTGAGAATGATCCTGCTTACCTCCCTGCGCTTGAGGGCAGCGATAGCCATTGCCATTGCAAGGTAGGTCTTGCCGGTGCCGGCGGGGCCAATTCCAAATGTGATGGTGTTTTTCCTGATGGCGTCGACGTATTTTTTCTGGCCCGAGGTCTTGGGCCTGATTGCCTTGCCCCTATAGGTGAGCAAGATGTCGTTTCTAAGAACCGATGGCCCAAACTCCCCGCTTCTCACGAGGTCGATGGCCTTGTTGATGAACAATTCGTTGAGCTCGCCCTCTTCTTCGACCGCCTTGATGCAATCGGAGAAGAGCGATGTTAGCACTTGAACCTCCACGGGGTCGCCTTCGATTGAAATCGTGTCTCCCCTCACTGTGATTCTAGAATCGAACTTGGACTCGATTATCCTCAGATACCTATCCTGCGGACCAACGAGGTTCCTCATATCGAAACCCTCGGGTACCTTCATGCTCACATGCGCTGACTCCAAAGAGGCCTCCCTTTTAGCCGGGCACTCGACGCGGTTGTGACCGTCTCTTTCGGCCGCCTCCGCTCCTTTATGCTCCTTGACTGCTCTAACCAGCTCCATTCGAATACGACTTGCAATACATTGACGCTCGACTGACTGCCCACAAAACCGCATGGCAAATTTGCCCTGCGCGATTACGCTGCACAGCTTTCACCGCCAACTTGAGCTGCAACACTGCACAGCTAAGCAGCGCTGCAAAATTGCCAAGCCTGGCAATCTATCGGCAACTCAATTTTAAGGCACAAACATTTCGTTTGCATTTATTAGACAAGCAATTGACCTGTCAGGCATCCGTGGTCCACTCCCGTGAACAAAACTTGAACAAGCTCGCCCTTGCGAGCGATGCCAGTTACGTCCACATCGTGATAGCTCTCGCTCATGCCAAGCTCGTCAGACATCATCAACACGTTTTCGGTCGTGCCCACGCGCTTCTGCATGTCGGCCAGCCTCATAGCAGCCGACAGATCTCGCATTCTCCTCGCGCGCTCCGCCATCACATGGGGGTCAACTTGACCCGGCATGCTGGCGGCCGGAGTGGACCTTCGCCTGGAGTATCTAAACACATGAATTTTAGAGAACGCCATTTGCCTGCAAAACTCAAACGATTGCTCGAAGTCGTCGTCGGTTTCCTGCGGAAATCCAACGATGAGGTCGGTGGTGATAGACGCCGCTGGGTTTGCATCGCGAATCATCTGCACTCGTCTGGCAAAATCCTCGGAGTCGTAGAGTCGTCCCATAGCCGCGAGCGTCTTGTCGCAACCAGACTGCAGCGGTATATGCAGATGCGCGCAAAATCTTCCGGGGAACTCCTCCAAAACCTCAACGAGATTTTGATCCACATGCGGGGGCTCGATGGAAGATACCCTTACGCGTCCAATCTCCGTGTTGTTGAGAATGGTGCGGATAAGTCCGGGCAACCGGAGCCCGTCGCTGTTGTAGCATCCCAGGTTAATTCCCGTGAGAATGACCTCGCCAACCCCAGCGTCTGCCGCCTTGGCAACTTCTTGCACCACCGTTTGGAGCGGAACAGATGTGGCGTCTCCACGCGCACGGGTCACTATGCAATAGGTGCAAGAATTGGGGCATCCGTCTTGGATCTTGATGTCCATTCTGGTTTTGAAGCCCTCGCCCGCCCTAAGCTCGATGGCCTCTGGAGATGCAATTTCGAATGCATGCTTGGGAGTCGATGCCACCTTGGGCGCTGTAGCGGAAAAATCTGCTTGATTATCGGAGGTTATTGGATTGGCGCTGTCAGCTGTGCTGTCGCCAGCGATGCTGCTGCCCGCTGCGCCTCCGCAATCTTCATTGCCGACAAGAACCCGCACCGCGATTTCCGCAGCCTTGAATCTGATTGGCTCCACCACCACGTTATTCCCTAGCTGGGACAATGCCTTGGGGTCGATAGCGGCAGCGCACCCGGTAACGATAACCGGACAATTGCCCTCACGGGATGCTTTCCGCACGGCTTTGCGCGTTTTGGCGTCGGCCTCGGCGGTTACCGTACAGGTGTTTATCACCACAACATCGGAACTAGCGGCTTCGGACGCAACGGCACCCGCGGCCATGCAGGAGGCTGCTATGGTGTCAGATTCCACTCTATTGACCTTGCATCCAAGGTTTATGACGCAGAACCTCTTTTGATTTGGCTGGGCAACCTCACTCATCCGTTGTTCTCCAGTTCTCATACCCGTCTACAAAACCGGCAACGGGGCCGGTAGAATGCTCTTTCTTGCTAGATTGCTCGCTGCCAAGCTGATCACTATCAGCTGGCTCTCCACCAGATTGCTCGCTGCTGATTCGCATGCCGTTTCCAAACCCGCCCATCTCGTAGATAGCCAGCGCACTCGCCAAAATGCCAGCGGTTTCGGTTCTAAGTATCGTATCCCCTAGCGTTATGGTCTTGGCCCCATGGTCGACCAACAGCTGAATCTCGCTATCGTCGAACCCGCTTTCGGGACCGACGAACACAAATGCCCAGGGCTCGCGCGCCGTAGGTTCACAAGTCGCGGCTCCGAGCGACCCCAAAGCCGCATCCGGAACAGAAAGTGCCTCACGCATCGAAAGCGGGCGACACCCGCCGCATTCGCTGTTTGAGCTTCCGGCCTTGTTTCCGGCCTTCTCCCATGGAACAACCATTGTTGCGCCCTGCATCGCAGCCAGCTCGGCTGCCTGCTCCAATGTCATCGGGTCATCGATTGCGGGAAAGGCAGCGCTACCGCACTTTCTGGCCGTGTGCAAAGCAACTTTGCGCATTTCGCCCACGATGCTGCGCATGCGCTCGT
This sequence comes from uncultured Coriobacteriaceae bacterium, assembly GCA_902796325.1. Taxonomy (GTDB): domain Bacteria; phylum Actinomycetota; class Coriobacteriia; order Coriobacteriales; family CADBOM01; genus CADBOM01. Next base: position 8,281 of record CADBOM010000070.1, on the reverse strand, counting down.
CCGATGCTGGAGCGTCGCCCGATGCACGAACGTCGTCCGGTACCGGAGCGTCAGCCGCGCCAAATGCCCAAGACCTCGCTGTAATAGCTGGGACAATGCGGCTAACACCAAGCTGCGTGCAATAGTCGGAAACTATACGCATCCTATCCTCAGAAGCAACCCCCTGAACCAGAACAACATTTGGCCGAAACGGCATCTTGGCAGCACGCTTTGGAACGACGGTCACGCAATTGTCGGACAAGCCGCTAAACGCATCGATGGACTGCAACACGCAAACGAAAGCGTGCGCATGTCCATCGGTAATTTGAATTTCGGAGTCTTCTTCAACATCCATAGCGGCGAGGCGCTGGAGCTCGTCGGAATCGACCAGTTCAATTCTTTGCGAAGTCATTGCAGCTGCAGCCTGCGGTTTTTCAGTAGCCTGCAACTTATCGGCAGCCTGAAATTTCTCTGCAACCTGCAACTTCTCGCAAATATTCCGCACAACCTCTTGGTCTCTCGCAAAGAGAATCGGTAGCATAGCCTGCCGCCTGCTTATGAGAATGCGTCCTTGAGCTTTTGGAACTTGGTCTTCTGGTTGTCGAACTTCTCGCCAAACGCATTCGCGGCCTTCTCCAGAGCCTCGCGCTCGCGCTTGTTGAGCTTCTTGGGAATGGTTACCCAGATATGAACGAAGAGGTCTCCGCGATTATCGCTGTTGTACCTGGGCATACCGGCGCCCTTCACGCGTACGACCTGCTCGTTCTGTGCACCAGCCGGAACCTTGACCTCAACTTCCTCGTCGGGCAAGATTCCCTCAACCACGAGCGTTGCTCCAAGAGCTGCCTGCAACATAGAGACATTCATCCTGGTATGCAGGTTGTCGCCATCGCGCTGGAAGTAGTCATCCTCTTCGATGTGGATCTTTATCAGAAGGTCTCCGGTAATGTCGCCATTCAAGCCGGCTTCACCAAAGCCCTCTTTCCTAAGCTGCTGTCCCTCGCGAATGCCCTTGGGAACCTCGATCTTGATGGTTTCCTTGGTGGGAACACGGCCCTCGCCATCGCAGTCGGGGCACGGTTTGTCGATCTTGTGGCCAAGACCATTGCACTCCGGGCAGGTGGTCTGGGTCTGAACCGTACCGAGCATGGTGCGTCTCACGTTTGTGACCACACCGGTACCGTGGCACTTGCCGCAGGTAACCTCCTTGCCGCCTTCCTGGCAGCCGGAGCCGTGGCAGGTCTCGCATGGAGCCAGCCTCTCATAGGAAATCTCCTTGGTTACTCCCGTGGCAATTTCCTTCAAGGTAAGCCTTAGGCCAACTGCCATGTTGCGGCCAGCAGTCCTTACCCTGCCGCCTCCACCGCCAGCTGCACCGCCGCCGAAGAAGGAGTCGAAGATGTCGGACATCCCAAATCCGCCGCCAAAGATATCGGAGAAGTCGGTGTAGCCTCCTCCGAACCCAGATCCGTCTACGGTGCCGAACCTATCGTATTGTGCGCGCTTGTTCTCGTCGGAGAGCACCGCGTAGGCTTCGTTTAGCTGTTTGAATTTCTCCTCGGCATCTGGATCGTCGCTAACGTCTGGATGAACCTTGCGGGCTTTCTTGTAGAAGGCCTTCTTGATCTCGTCTTGGCTAGCGTTGCGATCGACGCCGATAACCTCGTAGTAATCTTCGGATGCCACTTTTTACCTTCCCCTATTCACGGTCGCGGCAAATTCATGCTGCTTAAAAGCCCCAGTTCAAGACGCCACTCTAACGTTGCATGCCGCCTCATAACCCCAGGGCACAGTGCTTATCGTGTCACAACAGTGCTTGTCGTGTGCTTCTACCTTCGTGTCTTTGCGCGCGCTGCCGGTCTCGTGCACCTGCGCTCGCGCTCCTTGCCTCGTGCGCTTACGCTCGCGTCTCTGCGCTCGTGCACCTGCAGCTCGCGCTCCATGCCTCGTGCGCTTACGCTCGCGTCTCTGCGCTCGTGCGTCTACGCTCGCGCTTCTAATCTCGTACTTCTGGTCTCGCGTTTCTGCAATCGCCCCTATTTGTCCTTCACGGTCTCGTCCAAAAAGCCCGACGCTCTGTGGACCGCATCTATTACCTTTTGGTAATCCATGCGGGTGGGACCGACTATCGCCACAATTCCCTCGCGGTCATCGTCGCCATAGCTCGATGCAACAACGGAGATATCGCTGAACGACTCGTCTGCGTTCTCGTGCCCAATGCGCACGTTAACGCCCTTGCTGGCAAGAAAATCTCCCAGCAACCTAAACATCATAAGGTCGTCATCCAGCAATTTGGCAAAACCCATGGCCAGCGACATCTTCTGCATCTCGGGTTGCGAGAAAAGGTCCTCGATGCCGTTTAAATGCACGCGGTCACGCTCTTCCTCGAACAGGCAATCGTCGATTGCCTTGGTTATGCGCTCAATCTCGGGCTTGGCAGACGAGAGGTCTATGGCAATGTTGCTGCCCTCTCCATTACTTTTCGACAGAGGGTCGAACGAGCCCCTGATGTCATACTCCTGATTCACGAGAAGCTCCAGAGCGTGAACTTCCTCCATCGTATGGGGCTTGCTTAGCTCGACCACCTTGTTGAGCACCCTGCCGTCTTTAACCGCAATAACCACTATCACGTGGTCGCGGTCCATCTGAACCAAGGCGATCTTCTTCAGGGCAATCCTCGTAACCCTCGGCGACATTACAACCGCCAGGCAATCGGTGAACTTGTTGAGTGCCTTGGCGGTTTTGATGAGCAGCTCGTCGAGTTCGCCAGCACTCTCGCGAAGGTCTTCCGAAACCTCGCTGTCAGCTTTCTTCTGGCCTTCGTCGTCTTCCGGAATGTTGTCCAGAAGCTCGTCCACGAAGAACCTATAGCCGGTATCCGTTGGAATTCTGCCCGACGATACGTGAGGAGACTTCACATATCCATCCTCTTCGAGAACGTAAAGCTCGTTTCGCACGGTTGCCGAACTCACGCCCAGGCTGTGGTTTCCCACGATCGCGCGGGAGCTCACGGGAGCTGCAGTTGAGATGTACTCCTCTATCAACGCATTGAGAACTTTTCTACGGCGATCGCTAAGCATGATTTCGACCTCCTTGAGCAATAGTCGGCGTCTGCAACCAAAACAAAGCGCAGATAAACGCAGTTGGGAACCTGCAGAACGCGGCTTGCAACAGCTTAGTTTCGGAAGAGGGCACAAGATGCAATATACCCTCTAAGCAGTAAGTTTAGCAGCATGGCACTAAGAGTGCTAAAAACTATTGGCAGCGGGAGCACAAGCGCGGGGTTTTATTGTTCAAATGGAGAGGTTGGCGGAGTGGCTGGAGTGCAGCGGACGAGGCTTTGGCGAAACTGGCGCCGCACGCTGGCCGCAGGCACATCACTCATCGTAGGCGCAATCCCAGATTTCTCCGAACAGCTCGTTTCCCATGAGCCATCCGCGCTCGGTTGTGGCAAGGTTCTCGGATTTCCATTTTACGAGCCCTTGATCTATGGCCTTCTTAACCACATCTTCCAACCTTGGTGCAACTGTGGTCATTTTCTTGAGCTGGCTTTTGCTCAACCCCCTGGACATGCGCATTCCCAGCATCGCGTCCTCGCATACAGACTCGCGCTCGTTCAAAAACTCGACAGCGGGTTCATGGTGGCTTAGCGAAAACCTCACACGCGAGCAATCGGACGAAGACGAGGGCGCTGGCAAGGATACCGGCACTGCCGGAGGCATTACCCCGCAAGCCGTCTTTGCAGCAGAAACCGCTTCATCGCCAAGCCAGTAATCCAAGGTACCGCTTCCAACAACCTCGTCGTAATCTTCGGCACCCAACATGCTCGATGCTCCATACCCAAGGCCAAGATAGGGCTTTCCGGTCCAATAGCAAATATTGTGTCTGCTCTCAAATCCAGGCTTGCAGTAGCTGGCCACCTCATAGCGGCTAAGCCCCGCAGCTTGCATAATCTTCTCGCCAAGCAGCATGTGGTCGGCCTGAACATCATCGTCGATATCTGGCAGTTCGCCCGATTCCACGCTCCTGTACAGCGGAGTTCCATCCTCCACCATTAGCGGATAGATGCTCACGTGGCTCACGCCGTGCTGGAGCACTCCCTGCAAAGTAGCAGCGAGAGAGCTCTCGGATTGGCCCATGATCCCGCAAATCACATCGGCCGACACGTTTTCGAACCTCTCGGAAGCCACATCCAAAGCGCGAATAGCAGCGCTGGAGTCGTGCACGCGTCCGAGGGTGCGAAGAACCTCGTCGTCCAAGCTCTGTACCCCAATCGACAACCTGTTCACGCCCTGAGCATAGATATCCTTCGCCATTTGGGGAGTGAACGAATCGGGGTTAGCCTCCATGGTGAATTCGTAAGCGTCACGTGGGTTGCGCGAGATGCCGGCAGAGCCACTGTAGACGGCAGATCCACCGGCCACGTTGGAGCCACTGACCACGCTGGAGCCGCTAGGCAACTGCACGGAAATCGAAATCCCATAAAGCAGCTCCACCAATCTGCGAAGCCCGAGATACGACGGAGTGCCCCCGCCGATGTAGATAGTGCGGATGTTAGACAGCAAACCCGCGCGCGATGCACGCCTAAGCGACATAACCATGTTCATCACATAGTCGTCGATCTGGTTGCTGTCGGCGCTAACCGCCTGCGTAGAGAAGTCGCAGTACGCACAGCGTTTCACGCAAAACGGAATGTGTATGTACAAAGCCTCGAACGGTTGCTGCATTCTTAACACCAGCTGTTTCCGCTACCTAATTTTCCGAATCCCAAAACTCGCGCAGCTGCTGTGCCCAGTGTTCCAGATCTTCATATGCGGCTCCGCGTTGCAATGGGTCGGCATCCAGCACTTTCTGGTACCCATGCGTGAGCGATGCGTTCCACATCTGATCGAAGAAATCCTCGAAGTCGTCTATGGTGGCGCACGACGTTACCATGCCGCGGTACATGGAGGCTGCAGGCACTCCCTTGAAGTATTGGGAGAAGAAGTTGCGCATGTGCACAACCGAGCGTGGATCGCGCTCGGCGAGTTTTTCCACGTGAAATCTAGCGACCCTGATGCGCTCCTCCATGGGAACCTCGTTTTGTGGATCGCCAGCATCACCCGAATGCTCCCTGATTTCCCGACACTGCAAGAAAATCCAGGGGTTGCCCTGAGCACCCCTTGCAACCATCACGGCATCCGCACCGGTTTGGCGCATGCACTCGAAAACATCAGACGAACTCTTGATGTCCCCGCTGGCAACCACCGGAATCTGCACCGTATCTTTCACGCGGCCCACAACTCCCCAGTCGCTCTCCCCGTGATACAGGTCTTTGGAATAGCGGCCATGCACGCAACATCCAGCTGCACCCGACTGCTCGGCCATCTTGGCAAAGTCCACCGCAGTTTCGCATCCGTGCTCGAATCCCCTGCGGAACTTCACCGTAACGGGCACGCTCACGGCTTCTACCGTGGCGGAAATCACCTGGCTGGCCAGCTGCGGGTCCTTCATCATTGCCGAGCCCTCGCCCTTGCGCACCACTTTGCGCGCGGGGCACCCCATGTTGATGTCGATTGCGGCCAGTTTTGTCCCCAGCAGCTCCTCTATTCTCGAAGCCTGCAAGGCCATGACCTGTGGATTACTGCCAAAAAGCTGAATTACCGCGCTGCCCTCTTGAGGGTTTATGTCGAGGTACTTGAGGGTTCTGATGTTGTCGTAGGCAAGCCCTTGGGCCGAAATCATCTCTGAGCAAGTGAGCCCGCTGCCGTAGATCTTGCAGATAGAGCGGAATACGACCTCGGTCCACCCAGCCATAGGAGCTAACAGCACCGGGTTTTGAGCGAGGTAGCCGCGGTATACGTCGGACGTGGAAGCGCCCGGCGCGGTGCCAGCCGCAGTGCTAGTCGTTGTTTCGGCATCGGCGTTCGTGGTGTCAACCGCACCGGCAGCGCGTGCATCGTTGACCTCGCCGGCAGCAGCTCCCGCGGTGCCAGCGCCCTCGGCGGTCGCGCCATCCGCGCCGGCCACGCCATCCAAGCCGGCCGCGAACTCCGTCACTCGTCCACCTCGAGAATCGCCATGAACGCCTCTTGCGGAATCTCCACGTTGCCAATCTGCTTCATGCGCTTCTTGCCCGCCTTCTGCTTCTCCAAGAGCTTGCGCTTACGCGAAATGTCTCCGCCATAGCACTTGGCAAGAACGTCCTTGCGCATGGCTTTCACGTTGGTCCTCGAAATCACGCGCCCGCCAATCGCAGCCTGGATGGGTACCTCGAACAACTGCCTTGGAATCACGTCCTTGAGCTTGCGGGTGAGGTTGCTGCCCCTCTCGTAGGCCTTGTCCTTGTGGATGATGAACGAAAGCGCGTCCACAGGCTTCCCGGAAATCAGAATCTCGAGCTTCACGAGCTCGGAAGGCTGATAGCCATCGAACTCGTAATCCAGCGTTGCATAGCCCTTGGTGCGGCTCTTGAGCTTGTCGAAGAAGTCCATGATGAGCTCTGCCAAGGGGATGGAAATCTTGAGCTCCACCGTGTTCTGCGAGAGATACTGCATGTCCTTGATGGTGGCGCGATGCTCCATCGACACTTCCATGACAGGCCCCACGAAGTCTGGTGGCACCAGCACCGACGCCTTGAGGTAGGGCTCCTCGATGTGGTCGATCGACGCGGGGTCGGGGTAATCCTTGGGCGAGTGGATCGTGCGAATTTCTCCGCCCTTCATGTAGATCTTGTACTCCACGCTGGGTGCCGTGGCTATTAGGTCGAGATTGAACTCGCGCTCGAGCCTCTCCTTCACTACCTCCATGTGCAGAAGCCCCAGGAATCCAACTCGGAATCCAAATCCCAAAGCATGGGAGTTCTCTGGCTCGTAAACCAGCGCGGCATCGTTTAGCGAGAGCTTGTCCAGGGCGTCGCGCATGGCGGTGTACTGGTCGGTCTCGATTGGGTAGAAGCCCGCGTAAACCATGGGCTTTACCTCGCGGTAGCCCTCCAGCGGTTCGTCCGCTCCATTGCGAGCTAGGGTTATGGTGTCGCCGACCTTCACCATCTTGGGGTCTTTGAGGCCAGTGACCACATATCCAACTTCGCCCACGCCCAGACTCTCGACCTCCACCTCATCTGGCCTGCGAACGCCAACACTCTCGGTGAGAGCGGTAATGCCCGTGGCCATCATCTTGATCTGCTGCCCCTTGGAAAGCGAGCCGTCAACGATTCGCACGAGAGCCACAACGCCACGATACGAATCGAAGTAGGAGTCGAAGATCAGGGCCTTCAGCGGAGCATCCGGGTTGCCTTCGGGTGCGGGGATAGTGTGCACGATGGCCTCGAGCAGCTCGTGCACTCCCTCGCCCGTCTTGGCCGATGCCAGCACCGCCTCGTCTGCTGGAATGGCAAGGCCGTCCTCTATCTCGGCACGGACGCGATCTGGGTCTGCAGACGGGAGGTCGATCTTGTTGATTACCGGGATAATCTCCAAGTTGGCGTTCATAGCCAGCGAAGCATTGGCAACGGTTTGCGCCTGTACGCCCTGCGTTGCATCCACGATGAGCACGGCTCCCTCGCACGCTGCCAAAGAGCGGGACACCTCGTAGGAGAAGTCCACGTGACCCGGGGTATCTATTAGGTTGAGATGATATGTAACGCCGTCGTCGGCCTTGTAGAGGATGCGAACCGGCTGAGATTTGATGGTGATTCCGCGCTCTCGCTCGATGTCCATGGTGTCGAGCACTTGGTCCACCATGTCGCGCTCCTTAACGGTACCGGTGTACTGCAAGATGCGGTCGGCTAGAGTGGATTTTCCATGGTCGATATGCGCGATGATTGAGAAATTTCTGATGAGTTTGGTATCCATACCTCGATATTAAAGCATATGGGCCTGTGATGCTTGGATTTATGCCGCGGATGCCGCGGATGCCGCGAGCGTCGAGGACGTCGCAAGAGCATGAAAACGCATGCAAGCACATGCCTTGTGCTGCGCCCCGCGGTAAATCCACGTTCTCTAGGTGGAATATGGGCGACGCTGGATACAGAAGAATTCTGGGTTGGGAGCCCGAATCGACAGCCCGATGCAGCGACTCGCTACGACAGCCCGATTCGACAGCTTGCTACTTTTGGTTTTCCGGAACGTCGGTAACCTCGATGATGGGAACTTCGACAACGTCGTTTTGCGGGTATCTTCCCATTCTGCTGTTCCATGTACGGCGGGCTTCGTTACCGGAATATGGCTGGTTGTTAACGTTGAAGCTCTGGTATTTGTGAGCAGTGGTGGAATATCCGCGATTGGAGTTAACGGGGTCGGAGCCCTTCTTGAACTTGTTC
>CADBOM010000069.1 GCA_902796325.1 uncultured Coriobacteriaceae bacterium | reverse complement strand
CCGGGTTTTGGACCGTCTCCAACCACTTGAAACTACATGCTGCGAGGCTCTCTAGCTGCGGTTTCGGCCAGAACCTTCGCGAATTCCCCGGCATCGTGACGCAGCATCTGGGCAAATTCCTCTGCAGATCTATCCGGATCGTTGCGAATCCACTCGTCCAGATCGTCGTAGACGGCGTTGTAGAACTGCACGATGAACGTGTCGCGCGATTTCCGGCTAACAGGACAGTTGGCAAGGTCGTGCTCGAGCAGCGGGAACATCCTCATGGTTCCGTATTCGCGGAAGGAATTGCGTCCGCTAACCTCGTAAACATGGCGGTAGTACGCCCTGTCGTTGTCGAACGCGCGGCAGATCTCCGGCATGTAGTCCCAGCATACCCAGTCGTCATGGTGCGGGATGTCCACGCATAGATCTTGGTAGAACGTGCAGTTCATGAGGTCGTATTTGTCGAGGAAGTGCCTGTAGAAGCTGCGGCGGCTAACTCCAGCGCGTTCGCAGATGTCGGTAACAGTCACGTCGTCGAAGTTTCGCTCGCGCAGCAGCTCCTTCAGGCTCTCCGAGAGGGCCCGCTCTGTTAGAGACTTCGGATGGTCTGGGTATGTGCGCTTCTCCTGCATGGCCCCATCTATCTGCTGCGATGTCTCTGATGGAGAGCTTCCAATGCGCGCTGGGCGGTCCAGCGTTGGGTCGTGACCCGTGACCAGCTCGTCTATCGTGCAACCCAACGCTTGCGCCAACTTGGCCACTGTGGAGGTCCGCGGGTCGCTTGTTCTCCCGGTAACAAGGCAGGCGATTTGCGCGGTGCTCACACCGCTTGCCCTGGACAGGTCTGCCTGTGTCATGTTTGCCCGGTCCATCAGGCGTTTGAGGTTTTCGGAGAACTCCATTTGCGCTCCCTTGGTTGTTGCTGGTGGCAGTATGGTTGCACGCATCGCGGCGGCTATGTCCGCATCATGGTGAACGTCGCATCGTGGTGTACACCGCATTGTTCACACATGCTTCTAATTTCAAGTAATTATACATGAATTTCGCGTTGGTATGAAGGGTTTTACTTGAAATAGCAAATATTGTGACATGAATTTAAAGCAGATAGATGCTCTATATTTCCCGCTTATAAGCACTGATTTCGTGTTTGCTGCAAACGAATTCTGGATCATGTGAATTAACACGACACAATTTAAATGTTTTGAGCCATATAGGCACACTCGTAAATATCTGTAACTGTGATATCGCCGGGGAGATTGATATATTTCAACTAAAAGAGGCCATGGGGTTTGCGCAAACCCAAGGCTTGAGCACCGTCTTGGGTTTGAAATTATCGGACGCTGTTGAGTTGGAGGTGTTTTCAGTGGCTGTTCTGTTCACAGTGCTGAAGGTTATCGGAATCATTATGCTTATAATCGTTATCCTGGTGATAGCCGTGCTCATCGGATGCCGCATCGTGTACGCATGGGGGCGCAAATGCTACGGCACGCCAGAGGAGCAATCCATGGTATTCCCGGGCGACGAGCTCATGGATCGCTTCGATCCGTCTCTTATCCGTACCGCCACGGCCGGAATTACGATCGATGCCCCGGTCGACAAGGTCTATCCCTGGATCTACCAATGGGGAGGCACCAAATCCGGCTCGCTCTCGTCGGAATTTCTCGAGCGCTGGTTAGGCCACCTGTCCATCTATAACCGCTATGAGCTTTGCGACGAGTGGCAGATGCCCGACTCCTTCATGCCCGGAGACTTCATGGATTGGGATCGTTCCGGCATGGGATGCGAGGCCACCGACGTTGTTTCCGACAAGTACATCATGAGCTTCTCGGATATCAAGCATCCGCCCAGGGCTCGTGGAGCCTATGCCATCGCCGGCGGCAAATGCGACGACATGAACTTCATATGGGGCTGGTACTTCGTACCCCTGAAGGGTGGAAAGACCCGCTTTATCTGTCATTGGAAATACTATGAGACCACCAACGGGCCAACCCGCTTTGCCCTGAAGCGCGCCATATACATGTGCGGCACGGCCATGCAGCGCTGGCAGATGGAGTACACCAAGCGTTGCGCTGAGGGTACCATGCCGGTCCACAGGCACGTGAAAACATACCGCAAGATCTTCGGCGCCTATCACCACGCGCCCGACGAGGTGCAGGACAAGACGGATTGCCCGGCTATACGCGAGGGTCGCGCGAATCCGGCTGTGAACGAAGTGCGTCCGGCTCGCATGGCAGATCCGGCTTGGCCTCCAGTGGATGGCCCCTGGGATGTCGACACCGACTATTACCGCGAAAGAATTCCACAGGCTATCGAGGAGATTCGCGCGAAAGCTGCCGAACAACAACGTGCCGCAGATGTCAAGATTGCGGCATTGCAGGCCGAATACGAGGCGCTGCAGTCGAAGTAAGAGAGCGATGGTGCGGCTTTTGTCATGTACCGCAGCGAAGTATCTGCGACCTACAGGAGCAACGCTTGCGTCTTTCTTTCATGTAAAGCTGCAGACGGACAGCTGAATGCTGAGTGCAATAATGGCAAAAACATATGGATCTTGAACGGTGTATCTACGCTGTTCAAGATCCATATGTTTAGAAAGTGAAAACAGAACCATCCCATTATCCTAAGCTCGCGGGGGTAATATTTAACCAAGGGTTTTTGCTAGGGTTCAGGATTCACTTTGTTTTGCGAAAGACCTCGACTGACACAAGACATTCGTCCCTTCCCGTGTTTCATACAAACTTGTTGAAAACTCGCTGGGGGACTTGATGGAAGATCGTTGGAACCCTTGGCACCCTGATTTTATAAAAGATTTAGATGTGTACTGGGGTGAGCCATGCGACGGGAGTTTTATGAAAAGAACGGTATTCTCGTTACTTACACAGATGACGATGTGGCGTTTGAAGATCTAGACACGGCCGAATCCATATTGATTGCCAACGATGGAAGTATTATTCATAACAATTTTGAAGATGATCCCAAGCGTACCGAGTATTTCGTAAAGGAATTTGAACACATCTATCAAACAGTCTCAATATTCCGATCTCTTGACAGCATAGATGGGGTTGCATAATGCCTGTTTACCTTAGGTTCCGTGGCTGGTATGTATTCTTCTGGTCCAACGAACAGTCTGAACCCATCCATTTTCATATTGCAGAAGGGAAGCCAGGTCAAAATTCCACAAAGGTTTGGATTTTAAAGAATAGATCCATGAGACTGCAAAACAACAACAGCAAGGTGCCATCAAAAGTATTGAGTGAAATCATTATGCTTATGCAGCTCTCTATAGAAGAATATGAAGAGCTATGGAAGAGCTATCAAGGTGAAATTCATTACATAGATGAGTAGTCTGTGTGTTTAGAACGTTCTATCGCGCGGAGACAGCGGATTGAGACGGCCAAACCCCATGTTTGAGGTCCGCGCAATTCGTCATGATCATTGTGCTATGTAAAACAGACGAACAAGCGTTAACGGGTTCAGCAGTTATAGCGCGCATGTAGATGAGGTTTTGCGGTTGCTTCCTGAACAGCAACTGTGGGTAGCGATGCCATAGAAACCAGAGAAATTTTTGAGAGCCGTTTCGGAGTGATATCTCCGGAGTGGCTCTCTTCTTTATTGAAGGGGTCCCGAACATTCGAAAACTTGTAGATTTTCGGATCATCTACCATGCTCAAAGCCGTTTGCGTTTGCCCAGCTACATCTCAATGTTTCTAGTTTGTAACGATATCGTTGCAGTTCCGATTTATACAATTGTAGGTCTATGCTCGGCCATAGCATCGTATGTGCAAGTTCGATGCGGGCTGCAAGCAAGCCAAGTGATAGCCGCAAGCTCGCAGCGATTATTCCAGCCAGCAGGGCTGGTGGCCTTGCCAGCTTTGAAGGTTCGTTTGGAAGCCTGTTTGGGCGCGCGCTCGGATGACCTTTGCATGCTCGATTGGATATCCGATGAATGCCGAACGCATCGGACATCGGACATTCGTTGAATGTGCCAGATGTTCGAACGGAAACTTTCAAAGCATGGGTAACGAGGAGCTAGGGGAGGACAACGATGACGAGCAGGATTGAAAACCATCCTATACTCGGCGAGCCGGAGAAAGGCCAGTTGGTGAGCTTCACCTTCGATGGCCGCGAGCTCGAGGGCTATGAGGGCGAGCCGATCGCCATGGCTCTCAAGGCTGCCGGGGTTATGGTTCACAGGTACACGTCGAAAAAGCACGAGCCGCGCGGAATCTTCTGCGCCATCGGGAGGTGTACCGACTGCGTGATGATCGTCAACGGTGTTCCGAACACCCGCACGTGCATCACTCCGCTCGAGGCCGGCATGACGGTTCAGACCCAGTACGGGGTTTCCGCCGAACCGTTCGACAGTGTGCCTGGCGTTGTAAATGCCGTCAGCCCCGTCGGTGCCACTGGCGAATCCACCACTGCGAGCGAGAGTGCGCAACCAACCACCGCCAGCGCAAACACGCAACCAGCAGCTGCAGGACAGGAGGCCTAGGCAATGAGGAGATACAACCTGATAGTGGTTGGCGCGGGCCCTTCGGGGCTTTCGGCAGCCATCGAGGCAGCCAAGCGCGGGATGTCCGTCGTGGTGTTCGACGAGAATGCCCGTCCGGGAGGCCAGCTGTTCAAGCAGATTCACAAGTTCTTCGGATCTAAGGAGCACCGCGCCAAGATCCGCGGTGTGCGCATTGGCCAGCAGCTTCTGGAAGAAGCTGGCGAGGCCGGAGTCGACGTCGTGCTCGACGCCACCGTTATCGGCCTTTATCCCGAGAAGGAGGTCATCGTCAAGATTGGCGATGGCATCCAGCACTTCAAGGGAGATTCCGTGATAATTGCAACCGGAGCTGCCGAGAACATGGTCACGTTCCCCGGATGGACTCTCCCCGGTGTGATCGGCGCTGGCGGAGCCCAAACCATGATGAACCTCCACGGCGTGAGGCCGGGCGAGCGCATTCTCATGCTCGGAACCGGAAACGTTGGCCTGGTGGTGTCGTTCCAGCTCATGCAGGCCGGCTGCGAGGTCGTTGCCCTCGTGGACGCCGCACCGAGGGTTGGCGGCTACGGCGTGCACGCGTCTAAGGTAGCGCGTTGCGGAGTGCCGTTCTACCTGTCGCACACCATCACGAGCGTCGATGGCACCGACCATGTGACCGGCGTGAACATCGCGCAGGTTGACAGCCACTTCAACTTCATCGAGGGCACCGAGAAGCACTTCGACGTGGACACCGTGTGCCTTGCCGTGGGCCTCTCGCCAATGAGCCAGCTGCTCAAGATGGGCGGCTGCAAGATGGTGGACGACCGCAAGAAGGGCGGTCAGGTGCCAATCGTGGACGACAAGGGCATGACCTCTGTTCCCGGGATCTTCGCGGCGGGCGATGTGTCGGGTATCGAGGAAGCCTCGTCGGCGATGATAGAGGGCCGCATTGCTGGAGTTGCAGCGGCCGAGTACCTGGGATTCATCGACATTCAGGAAGAGACCAGCGCACTCGATGCTCTGGAGAATTCTCTTGGAGAGCTACGTCAGGGAATGTTCGCTCCGCAGAACAAGGGCAAGAAGATCGAGTTCACCGACGAGGGCATCGAGATTTCCAACAACCTGCTGACGCGTGGCTTCGTTGCTGACGATGAGGTGGAGCGTTACCCCGGAATCATTCACAAGAGCGGCGTGCATCCGGTGATCGAATGCACGCAGAACATCCCCTGCAATCCCTGCCAGGATGCGTGCCGCAACGGTTGCATCTCGATCGGCAGCAACATCACGTCGCTGCCGGTGGCTGTGGAGTCGGCCGATTGCAGCAATTGCGGGCTTTGCGTGGCGCATTGCCCGGGGCAGGCAATCTTCCTCGTGAACGAGGACTGCGGAGATGGAACGGCAACCGTGACCATCCCATACGAGTTTCTCCCGCTGCCACAGAAGGGCGACACGGGCTT
>CADBOM010000068.1 GCA_902796325.1 uncultured Coriobacteriaceae bacterium | reverse complement strand
GTGTCCGTGCATGTGACCGTGAACGTTCTCATGCATGAGTACGACTTGCTGGGCATGCGGACGGGTGCCTCGGCATCCTATGGCAGCGCGAACAGCTGCGATCTCAATGGCTCATCGTCCGCCTCGCCAATGACCCTCTCCGAATATCTCCATATCGTGGACGAATCCGGCGCCGACGCTATAATCGCCGGCGATCTGGCAACCATCGCCATAGCCCATCGCGAGACTCCTAGGTTGCAGATTCATGCCAGCACACAGCTATCGTGCGCAAATCACGAGGCTGCGCTGGTCTACATGCAGATGGGGGTTTCGCGTGTCGTGCTAGCCCGCGAGCTCAGCCTAGCCGAGATCGCGCAGATACGAGCGAACACCCCTCCCGAGCTGGAGCTCGAGGCCTTCGCTCATGGCGCGATGTGCATGGCGGTTTCGGGCCGCTGTCTCATCTCCAACCATCTCAACGGACGCGATGGCAACCGCGGCGAATGCACGCAGCCTTGCCGCTGGATCTACACGTTGGAGGAGGAGAAGCGCCCCGGCGTTCACTTTCCCATCTACGAGGACGAGCGCGGCACCTCCATCATGTCGAGCAAGGACCTCATGATGCTCGACCACCTGGATGACATGCGTGAGGCGGGCATCGATAGCATCAAGATCGAAGGCCGTGCCAAGGGCGCGTATTACGTGGCCACCATCGTGAATGCCTACAGACATGTGCTCGACGGCGCAGATCCGGCAGATTTCATGGGAGAGCTGGACGCTGTGAGCCACCGCCCTTACCACACGGGGTTCTTCTACGGCAAACCCGACCAAACCGACGCCAACGTGGAATACGCGCAGGACAAGATTCTCGTGGGCTTCGTGGAGGGATTTGCGGACGACGGCCGCGCTTGGACAACGCTTCGCAACCGCGCTTCGAGCGGGCAGGTTGTGGAGGTGCTGTCTCCGGGAAAGCCGGTGCGCTCGTTCACACTGGGATATGCCTACGACCTCGACACCGAGGAGACCGCGCGAGTTGCCAACCGCAGCGGCGACAGGTACTCGTTCGCCATTCCTTTTGAGGTGTCGGCCGGTGACGTGTTGCGCCGAGATTGCGAGCCGGGCGAGAGAAGGGGCTAGGAACAGCAATGAATGCTAGCAGGAATTCCAACAGGAGCGCCATCGGACCCGCACCCGATGGCGAAATGTTCAACAAGGCTATATATAAGTCTCCGATAGGGGACCTTCCAATATATTCCGATGGCGAGTTTTTGGTAGAGCTGGATTTTCCGCGCTCGAGGTTCCCGCTGTCAGGTCCGCAGGCCCCAGTGCAGCTTTGCGATTGCGCAGATGACCCGGTGCTGAAGCAAACAAGCGAATGGCTGGACAGGTACTTTGCCGGGGACGAGCCCGACCCGCATGAACTGCCCCTGCGCTTCATCGGCACGGATTTTCGCAAGAAGGTCTGGACGCAGCTGCTGGAGATTCCGTACGGAGAGACGGTAACTTATGGCGACATTGCCAGGGCAATCGAATGCAGGTCGGCTCAGGCTGTTGGCGGGGCGGTGGGGCACAACCCCATCCCCGTTATCAATCCGTGCCACAGGGTTGTTGGTGCCGGTGGTAACCTCACCGGATTTGGCGGCGGCATGAAAACCAAGATCTGGCTGCTGGAGCACGAAGGCTTCGACATGAACAAGTTCACGGTGCCAACCAAGGGCACGGCACTATAGAACGGCGCTATAGGAGGTGCCGTGCTACGAGGACAAGGTTGCCGTACTGCGCATCTTCCAATATGTAAAGAGGCCAGAAACCGAATCTGGCTTCTGGCCTCATATTTTACTGGTCGGGTGGACAAGATTTGAACTTGCGACCCCTTGACCCCCAGTCAAGTGCGCTACCAAACTGCGCCACCACCCGTTTGTAGGTCGCTCCTAAGAAACGACTAATCGATTTTAAAGCTTACATGCACGTTTCACAAGTTCAAATCTGTGGCATTCCCGAGAGCGGTTTTGAGCAGGGGATAACGAGAGTCAATAATGGCCGCGTGTCTCGTTTGAGCATCACGCTGCTTGAAGCTCCGCGTGGAGTATGCGATAATGAGGGAAGCGGCACAGCTGCTATCAAGCGCTGGGGGTTATCCCCCAGCATTTTTTGTATATGGGAGTGAATTTGAGAGAACTAAGTATATTCCTTGATGAATCAGGGATACAGGAAGGAGGTTCGGAGTTCTATCTGGTCACCTTCGTTCTTCACGATCAGGCAGACGACGTCGAACCCGCCATCGCGCGTTACGAGGAGTCGCTCGCAGTGCGCGGGCTGCCCGACATACCTTTTCATGCGACGCCGCTCATGCGCGCATCGGCATACTATGAGGGCATGGATATGGCTACCCGCAAAGCACTGCTCTCATCGTTTGGGATTTTCGTCCAGAGAGTGCCCGTGCGCTACAGGACCTTCGTCTACGAGAGCAAGGAGTTTGATGGCCCGCAAAAACTAGCAGCCTTCATAAGGCGCGATCTGGTTTCGTTCGTCGTCGATGAACTCGAGTTCTTCCAGTCTTTCGATAAGGTGAAGATCTATTACGACGACGGGCAGCCCGCCGTGTCCTCGGCGCTGCGCGACGCGATTGCGTACTCTCTCTCCAAAGAGGCTGTGCTTTATCGGAAGAGCGACTATCGAAGCTATCGGCTCTCGCAGGTGGCGGACTACCTGTGCTGCATCGAGCTTGCCAATGCAAAGTTCGCAGTGCATCATGAGACCCAGACTGATGTGAAGTTCTTCGGAGGGGTGCGGGCTTTCAAGAAGAACTATTTGAAACAAGCTCGCAGAAAGCGATTCTAGGCACGACTGGCAACAACATGTTCCAGTCGATATCGCGCCTTTCTGCTGCGATGACAAATAAACTGAGCTACGGCCAAGCTGCAAAGCTCGACACAATCACGAGCATTGTCAAGCAACTCTTTCACGAGTTTTTACAGCAACATCCGTCGTCAAACATCCCAAAAATTTAATTTGCAAAAATTTTTGAACCAATTCATAGAACATTGCAGCCGCTTACGGCTTAAAGACGGTGCCAGTTGGTTTCTAAAATAAGACAGGGGAGTAAAATCTTCGATATCCATCAGCTAGTTTCGGTACTGTTAATTTTGAAGGCATATCTTAATGCCGAGCGTGTTATAGATATACTCCAAGCGAACTCAACCGAAACCAGCATAGCGACAAGCGCATGACAGCTAGGGCTGCCAATAGCGTGGGCAGGACATCGGAGCCTGCAAATGCGGCAACTCTAAGCGAGCGAATCAATCGTAGCAAGCAAGGGAAATCAAGCAAGGCATCATAACATCAACTGCGACTACGCTGTTCCAATCTTTGATAGTTTCAGCAGGCAGTTGTGTTGAGCAATAGAGATTGGAAAGAAAAGGAGCGCGAACCATGGCAGGAATGGTTACCGGGGTTAAGGCTTACGCCATCAAGAAGGTGCTGAGCTACCTCAACGACAATCCGGAGAAGGGCTTCGACAAGATCATGAAGCTTGTCGGAATGCTCGACGACAAGGATTTCTTCAAGGGCCAGAGAGATGTTATCCAGGATGTTCTCAACAACCCGGACAGCAACTGGTACAAGCTGATCATGAGCCTCTGGGACGATGTTGATTCCAACATCCGTTCGGCAATGTTCGAGAAGTTCATCGTCAACGCCACCATCTTCGGATCGCAGAAGCAGGAGCAGACCAAGGCAAAGTATGGTGTAAACGTTCCTTGGGCAATCCTCATGGACCCCACCACCGCATGCAACCTGCATTGCACCGGTTGCTGGGCAGCCGAGTACGGCAACCAGCAGAGCCTGAGCTACGACGATCTGGACAGCATCATCACCCAGGCCAAGGACATGGGAACCCACATGTTCATCTACACCGGCGGCGAGCCCCTGGTGCGCAAGAAGGACATCATCAAGCTTTGCGAGAAGCACGATGACTGCGAGTTCCTGGCATTCACCAATGCAACCCTTATCGACGATGCATTTGCCAAGGAAATGGTCCGCGTTGGCAACTTCATCCCGGCAATCTCCATCGAGGGCTACAAGGACACCACCGATGCCCGTCGTGGCGAGGGAACCTTCGACAAGATCATGCAGGCAATGGCAACTCTGCGCGAGAACAAGTGCCTGTTCGGAGTTTCCTGCTGCTACACCAGCCAGAACACCGAGACCATCGGTTCCGAGGAGTACTTCGACTTCCTGGTTGACCAGGGCTGCAAGTTCGCTTGGTTCTTCACCTACATGCCGGTTGGCGTTGGCGCTCCAACCGACCTCATGGTAAGCGCAGAGCAGCGCAAGTACATGTACGACGCTGTCCGCACCTTCCGCCAGACCAAGCCGATCTTCACCATGGACTTCTGGAACGACGGCGAGTTCGTCGACGGATGCATCGCTGGTGGACGTTACTACCTGCACATCAACGCTCACGGAGATGTGGAGCCCTGCGCATTCATCCACTACTCCGACACCAACATCCACGAGCACACTCTGCTCGAGGCCTATCAGGCTCCGCTGTTCCAGGCTTACAAGAACAACCAGCCATTTAACGACAACATGCTGCGTCCGTGCCCAGTGCTCGACAACAAGGACGCTCTTGCAAAGATGGTCCACGAGACCGGCGCTCACTCCACCGACCTTACCGAGGCAGAGGATGTGGACGAGCTTTGCGAGAAGTGCCACGATGCAGCCGATCAGTGGGCTCCCGTTGCCGACGATCTGTGGGCAAACGGCCACTGGATTACCAGCAAGCGTCGTAAGCAGAACGCTTACAAGGTCTACAACGACCCCAACGCCAAGGCAGAGGATGCCGAGAAGGTTGAGCAGTAAGAGAAATCTTGCAGCTTGATCGATGCGGCAGAAGTTGCCGATAGCTAGAAGCCGAAACGGCCCCGGGAGAAAGTCCCGGGGCCGTTTTTTGTGCTGTGTTGGGGGTGTAAGCGGCAACGCGGTATGCTGCCATGCTGGGGGTGCTACGTTGCCTACGCCGCCCATGTCGCCGCGCTCCCATGCTCTCGCCGCTCTGGAATCCTCCAATAAAGCAAGCAAAACCTCTCTAACTAGGTGTTCTGAAGGTAAACAATCGTGGTGGTAATTTGAGGTTATTTCCGCAGGTGGGTTCCTTCCGATAGCGCCAAATGGCGAACGACCCT
>CADBOM010000067.1 GCA_902796325.1 uncultured Coriobacteriaceae bacterium | reverse complement strand
GGCCAGCACCACCGAGGACGATATGGCAAAGGCCCGCGCTTATCACGACGGCGTGATTCCTGCCATGGACGAGCTGAGGGCTGCAGTCGACAGCATGGAGATGATTTGTCCGGCAGACGAGTGGCCAGTGCCTAGCTACAACAAGATGCTGTTCTACAACACCAAGTGCACCTCTTACGCTGGCAAGTAGTTCGTATTCGGAACGCAGCAATCTGGCTGCAAGATCGTTCTAACGAAAAGGCACCGCATCGAGAAGATGCGGTGCCTTTCTATTTGGCTTTTGGGAGACGAGCGGAGATGCTTTATCCGACGCGTCTCGACGCGTGTCGACACGCTTCGACACGCGACACTCCATTTATGGCAGCAAATAAGCTCAACGCAGCGGACAGCCGCAGGCATTAAACAAATAAGGGACGCAACCTCAAGGGCAGCGTCCCCTTCGTTCTAAAACAGCGATCCGTTGGAACCGTTATCAAAGAAGGTATGTGACTGTCCGTCTGGATCGAATACCGTCTTCACGGATCCGCTACCTATAACGGTATGAATCCCGTCCGGACCAGACACCATGTTGTCTCCGATCTTGAAATACGTTCCATCGTGGTCTCCTGTTCCGGTTACAGAGAACATATCCGACCCCGAATTGAATACCGTAGCCGGGCCACCGTTCTCCCCTGCTCCGAAAACCGTCTTCATGCCTGGTTTGTCATTCTTATGTCGCCCGAACATGGTTTACCTCCTCTTCCACCATAGATCCACTGCCCTGCACCCATCAAGTCAAATTGGCTCGCGCTCGCCGTACCCATTCAGCCAATATTCTCTGATGCCTTCGGATGTGCCGGGATATATGTAGCATCTTTTATGTAGTTTTATCGTATCAGATAAAAAAGAGCCGAAGCGTAAAAAGCAAAGCGAAAGCAAGCATATTTGAACCTTGTCTCTCGCTAAAGCCGTAAGCTGGACAGTACATGCTAGGCAGTACGTTCTATAGCGACCTGCTCGGCTTTAACTTGCTCGACTTTAACCAGTCGGCTGTTAAAAGAGGAGAAACATGCTCACATCCGAATATCTCGTATATCTACGTGGTCAGGTTTCTGCCGAAGAATGGGAAGAGCTTCGCTTGGGCGGAGAACACCTCGACATAAACGAGCACAACCTAGATGCCATGCTGCAGCTGGGCAGTTACAAGCTCGCGACAGATGATCCCGAAATCAACGACGACCTGGCGGCACGCCTGGAGCGAAGCCTTTGGGATTACCTCGACAAGTACATGACCGACAGGCCAAGTGCTGAGAAATGGATTGTGCTTGCCTGCTTGTTCCTTGCATTCGTGGCTAAAAGACCCATGCACCCAATCGACCGGGCGGGCGTCGAGATCTTGCACAACGAAGACGGTACACTCAAATATATATGCCCCCTCAAGAAGCCTGGAGAGAGCCTGATATGCGACTGCTGCGTGTGCGAAGCAAAGGGCAAGTAGCATCCAAATAGCGCTTGCCAATCGCTCGTCATTCGCTTGTCAATATTTTGCTCACTTGCTCACCCGCCCGCATAAATTTGAGCTTAGGCACGCCCTCAATTGCCATCCATGTCATTTCACAAAATCCTTGTTGATATAGATTAACAATCACCTAGCAGATGGCTACAATCGTTGTTAGCAGTCTTGAGCTTAGAGTGCTAAACAGCAAGTGCGAAAGGGTGAGAGCATGCGAAAATTCAAGACAGAGAGCAAGAAGCTCCTTGATCTTATGATCAACTCCATCTACACCAACAAGGAAATCTTCCTTAGAGAACTGATATCCAATGCGTCCGACGCGGTTGACAAGCTGTACTTCAAGAGCTTGACCGACACCGACGTGAAGCTGTCCAAGGACGATCTGCGAATCCTCATCTCCACCGACGAGGAGGCAAGGACCCTCACGGTTAGCGATACCGGAATTGGAATGAGCGACGAGGAGCTGGAGAAGAACCTCAGCACCATCGCGCACTCCGGAAGCCTGGACTTCAAGCAGGAGAACGCAGACGAGCAAGGCGGAGACGTCGACATCATCGGACAGTTCGGAGTTGGCTTCTACTCCGCGTTCATGGTGGCAAGCAAGATCGATGTGATTACCAAGCCATATGGTAGCGATCAGGCTTGGAAGTGGTCGAGCACGGGCGTTGAGGGCTACACCATCGAGCCTTCCGAGAAGGAGAGCCACGGAACCGACGTAATCCTCACACTCAAGCCAGATAGCGACGAGGAGGAGTACAGCCGCTTCCTGCAGAAGAGCGAAATCGAGCAGCTGGTTAAGAAATACAGCAACTATGTGCGCTACCCCATCCAGATGGAGGAGCAGCTGCAGCGCGCGCTGCCCAAGCCCGAGGATGCCGGCGACGACTACGTAACCCAGTACGAGGACTACACCGAAACGCAGACGCTCAACTCCATGATCCCCATCTGGAAGCGCGCCAAGAAGGACGTCACCGACGAGGAGTACAACGACTTCTACAAACTCACGTTCCACGACTTCGAGGACCCCGCAAAGGTTATCAGCCTGAAAGCCGAGGGAACCCTCTCCTACCAGGCGCTGCTGTTCATCCCCAGCAGGCAGCCATTCGATTTCTGGAGCAAGGACTACAAGAAGGGCCTTGCCCTGTACAGCTCGGGAGTCATGATCATGGAGAAGTGCGAGGACCTTGTTCCCGACTGCTTCAACTTCGTTCGCGGCGTGGTTGACAGCCAGGATCTGTCGCTCAACATCTCGCGCGAGACTCTGCAGCAGGACAGGCAGCTTCGCGCTATGGAGCGCAGGATCGAGAAGAAGATCAAGTCCGAGCTCGCAGACATGCGCGACAAGGAGAGGGAAGATTACGAGAAGTTCTTCGAGAACTTCGGGCGCACCCTCAAGTTTGGAATCTATTCCAGCTACGGCCAGCAGGCCGAGCTTCTGAGCGATCTTCTGCTGTTCTACTCCGCAAAGCAGCAGAAGATGGTAACTCTCGACGAGTACCTGGACGGCTGCGGTGACCAGCAGAAATCGATCTACTATGCAGCCGGCGACTCCCGCGACCTGCTGTCGAAGATGCCAATTGTGAAGACGGTTCTTTCCAAGGGCTACGACGTGCTGCTCTGCACCGAGGACGTCGACGAGTTCTGCCTGTCCACGCTCAGGCAGTACAAGGAGAAGGACTTCAAGAACGTTGCCAGCGGCGACCTCGACCTCGAAACCGAGGAGGAGAAGAAGCTTGCCCAGGACGTTACCGAGCAGAACACCGAGCTGTTCGAGGCCATGCAGCAGGCTCTTGGAGACGCAGTGACCAAGGTTGCGGTCTCTACCCGACTGACCGACGAGCCAGTGTGCCTCACCGCAGCAGGACCCGTATCCCTCGAGATGGAGAAGATCCTGAGCGAAGGCCCGGGCAACGAGGGCGTGAAGTCCGAGCGCGTGCTGGAGATCAACCCCAACCACCAGATTTTCAAGACCCTGCAAACCGCTCAGTCGCTCGGAGACACCGAGAAGGTGAGCAAGTACTCCAAGCTCCTGTACGACCAGGCGCTTCTAATCGAGGGCATGGACATCGACGATCCGGTGGAGTTTGCGAAATCGGTTTGCGAGCTGATGAAATAGCAGCTCGTGAAGCAGCGACCGCCAGCGCGGTGACCTAGCGCGTGATTGCATCTAAACATTGGCGAAAGCCCGGATTCCCATCGGGAGTCCGGGCTTTCATTGCATCCAGAATCTCACATAAAGGATCTTACAGAGCCTTCCTCATCCATATGTGGTCCACATGCTCATCCTTCTCGATGGGACCGTATTTCTCATACCCCAGCTTCTCGTAGAAAGGCGAAACCCTGCACTGGGCATGAAGCTTAGCGCTGGAAGCTCCCCTGCTTTTGGCCTCGCTCTCCGAGGCAATCACTATCTTGGATCCCAGCCCAGAGCCGCGATATTCTGGAAGCACCGAGAAGCGTCCGAGCGTCCATTCATTGGCGGACTTGTCTTCGGAAGTTACGGGAGGAATGATGCGGGCGCATCCAACTGGGCTATCGCCGTCGTACGCCACCACATGGATTGTGTTCTCATCCGAATCGGCATCGTCGAACTCCACTTTGAAGCCTTGTTCCTCAACGAAAACGCTCTGTCTGATGAGTTTTGCATCTAGGAAAACCTGGCTATTGCAATCACCGGATTTGAACCTGATACCCATGTTCTGCACCTCTTGAAACGAAAAAAATCGAGATTTAATACACAGATAATGCCACAATGAGCAGTAACGTATTTCGCATTCCGGTAAATCACCGGACCGAACCCGCTACGGAGCATGCAAGAAAAACACATCGCGCATCGGGATCTTATGGAAAAAGATCCACCGAAAGGC
Source organism: uncultured Coriobacteriaceae bacterium (assembly GCA_902796325.1). Lineage (GTDB taxonomy): Bacteria > Actinomycetota > Coriobacteriia > Coriobacteriales > CADBOM01 > CADBOM01. The sequence goes on along the minus strand of CADBOM010000067.1, from coordinate 1,492 downwards.
AAACGGATAGATTATGGCAAATTTCACCGAAATCGCACTCAAGAAAACCTTCGTGGAGCTTTTGGAGGAGAAGCCTCTGGACAAGATCACGATAACTGACATCACCAATAAGTGCGGGGTCAACAGAAACACCTTCTACTACCATTACCACGACATCTACGACATCCTGGGTCAAATTCTGAACGACGAGAAGGCCAAGATCCTCGACATGGCAAGCGACGACTTCTCAACCTGGCAGAAAGCCGTTTTGGAAGGAACCAAGTTCGCACTTGAGAATAAGCGCCTGATATACAACGTATACAATTCGGTCAACCGGGACATAATCGAGAACTTCTTGTTCGACTCGGTCTTCATCAGCATGAAGAACTTCGTGGAAACCGAGGCGGCGGAAATCAGCCCCAAACCCTCAGAAGACAGCATAGACAATATCTCGAACCTGCTGTCGTCGTCGATCGTTGGGATAATGCTCAACTGGCTTAGGAACGGAATGAGCGACGACCCAAAGAAGTTCCTCGAAGATATGGGATTGCTGCTTAAGGGGAGCACCAAGAGAGCGCTTCAGACAGCTGGCAGCCAGAGCGCGGCAGGAAACCAAAGCGAGTAGTCCTTCGGCAAGCAGCTTTCCAAACGCACGGAGCCGCTAAGGCCGCAAGCCGCTGACAGCCACCGCAAGCCAAAGTAAATCGCAGCAGATCGCGGTTTTAGCCGCAGTGTATTCTCCCGTTTATGCACATGGCGGAATATGCCAAACATTTTTGCATCGAACATGTTTTGCCACGGTTTCGAACACCACCATCCCATTGGCTATTACATTTGAAAAGCTGCATTCCTAGCATCGAGATTTGGTGGATGCTAGGAAGAAACCTTGCAAGATGGGAAAATTCAAGGGAAATCAGGGTAGTTTTTGCACGCCTGGTTACGGCAAGTTCAGCAAGATATAAGGCACAAGACGAAAACCACAGTACGGCACACGAGCAAGATTCCCGCACGAACAAGGTCTCATTCCATCCTTAAAGACAAACGCAACCAGAATGCAGCATGGCGGACTTCAGTCCAAAGACCATAGCAATACCTGCAACTTGAATATGCTCTCGAGCGAAGGCAGCGATCGATTTCGACAAGCGATTGTCTGCGATAAGCCATTGCAGTTTCAAACTCTTAAGACAGCATCTGGATTCCAGTTTGGCTCTAAGCGCGCCACCTTTAATGGTCAAGCACGGTTTGTTTGGAGGTGGTACTTGGAATGCACAGATTCGGCAGAGGTGTCGTAAAGTTCAGAATCCCCATCCTGATAGTTTCAATACTGCTGCTTATCCCAGCCGTTTTCGGCTATATGGGAACGCGCATCAATTACGACATGCTCACATACCTTCCGTCCGATATGGACACGGTTGCCGGACAGGACATCCTCAAAGAGGACTTTGGCAAGGGCGCGTTCTCGCTAATCGTCACAGAGGATATGCAGGGTCAGGACGTAAAGGAGTTAACCGAG
>CADBOM010000066.1 GCA_902796325.1 uncultured Coriobacteriaceae bacterium | reverse complement strand
GTATTCGTTCTATGCGGCAACCAGCATGCGTGACATCGATTCCGATGTCTGCGAGTTCGACAACCGGGAGCATGCTGAGTGGACCAACCCGTTTACGCTAGAGAAGAGCACCGAAAGCTTCATGGATATCTTCGAAAGTGCCGAGGACAAGGCCTTGAGATTCATCCCCTTGTTTGATTCCAGCGACTTTGACTATGATGACGCTCGAGAAATTACCGGTGGCATTGGATTTTTAGGTAAGCCAGCCGAGCCTTTTTAAGGTTTATGAAAGTCATTTGGGCCGCCATCTGCGCCGATTTTGGGTCACTATCTTTGGCGACTCTTATCTTCTGATGGTTTATTTACCTATCTTTTGGTTCTTGCGACGGGCTGTTCTCCGGGAAAACCTTCGAGACTATGTGCCCGAATAATGCCCCGGATAGCTGTTGGAACAAAACCCCAGCCATCACTGGAAACACCGTGGCGGGAGCAAAGTACTGCACTGCCAGCACGGCTCCAGAGGATATATTGCGCATTCCGCACTGAAACGTCATGACAACCGACTTGTCCCTTGGCTGTTTGAGCACCTTTGCCAGCAGAATTCCCATGCAGAATCCGAGGAAGACCATGCATCCGATGAACACCAGGACACCCAGCAGCAAGGGCGTCAGATGCATCACGTAATTGGAAATTGCCGTGGTGTTGGATGTGATTATTAGAATCATGGCGATGCGCGCCAGCGGGGCGAGTGCAGGCGATGCTTTTCTCTCTGCCCAGCCTTTGGAGGACTCGTTGAATATGAGCGCTGCAATAGCTGGCAGGGCAACCATGAAGATCATGTCCGTTAGCATGCCCGCCGTGTCGATTTCTACCACCGCTCCAAAGAAAAGCTGGAGTGTAAGCGGGGTTAGGAATGGCGAAAGCAGAACGGATGCAAATAGCGTGCATAGTGCCACGGAGGAGTTGCCCCTGTATATGTTCACCCACATTATCGTGGATGTGGCTAGCGGAACAGAATACTCCAGAACTATTCCGGTCACGATGTCCGGATACGCTCCGAACATGAGCGTTCCCAGTAGGTAGGTGATTACCGGCATTGCTATATGAACAAATACGAGCGTTGAGATTATCGCCACGGGATGCAGCACGGCTTCTTTGAGGCTTTCGACCCGGATGTTCAAAGAGCTCTGGAAAGACATGATTGCAAATAGAAAGGGAACGGCAGGAAGCAGGGGAGAAAATGCACCTGGAGCGAAGATTCCAAGAACCAGGCAGATGGGGACGACCACAACCATGTGCTTGCCAATTGCATTGCCCAAGCCAACCCATGCTCTGTATGCCGACGATCCCATAAATCTCCTGAGACAGACAAGTCCAAGCTCATCAAGAAAATCGAAAAATTTCCGAAAAATTGCCGATGCGAAAGATGCGAAAGACAACCGATATCGATGATATTCGTGTCTGAACGGAATCGGGACAGCAAAAGGGGGAACGCATCAATGATGCATTCCCCCCGTCTTGAGCGGACCGGTTTGGGAGCCGGTCGTTAACAATAAACAATAGATGGCGTTTCGCGTAAACCCCTAATGCTCAAATAACCACGAACGGTCGATGTTCGTAAACATTGGTCTTTCAGACTATCGCTATGCGAAGCAATTGTCGAATAACGCCATCTGGCTCCGTGCAAAATCTGTCCTATCTAGCACTCGCCATTGTTCAGGGTGTCCGCGGCCTCGCGTCCCCAAGTGATTGCGCGACCATGGCTGTTTCCATTGAGCAGCAGCGGGTAGTCAACTCCGTAGAGCCCGCCGGATACGTTGCCAACGGCAAGGAGTCCGGGAATGGGCTTGTAGTCGGAATCCAGAACCCTCATCTTGGTGTCGATGATCACGCCGCCATGAACGTTTAGCAGTGCCGGGCCGAACTTAAGAGCATAGAACGGTGGTTTTGCAATTGGGGTTAGCAGTTCGGAACGCTTTCCGTAGTCCTCGTCATCGCCCTTGGCAACTAGCTCGTTGTAGCGGGCCACGGTTTCCTTGAAGGTGTCCACCGGAACTTCCATCTGCTCGGCAAGCTCTTCAAGCGTGTCGGCCTTGCAGCAGATGCCGCGCTTGACGTAGCGCTCGATCTGCCTGTCCATGCCGTTGTTGGGATCCCATGGCTGGTTGTACATCGAAACCAGCGGCTCCATGAACTGTCC
>CADBOM010000065.1 GCA_902796325.1 uncultured Coriobacteriaceae bacterium | reverse complement strand
CATATTCTACATTTACCCAAAAAGGTAATGCGCAAAAAGTGAAAACGCCTTTTGGAGTTTCATTACATCCGCATGCTTGTTTACACGCGCCGGGAACACTAATGGTTTCTTGTGTTGTAAAATTTTTATGCAAATAAAGACGCACTCAAAGTTTGCCTTTTGTCAAGCTTTCTGTTTGCAGTTCTAAGACAATGACATGTATTTCTGTTCATGTTCTGTGCGGCAATCAGGCATCTTTATTTGCTGGAGAGGGGTTTGGCCTTTGGGAGAGAGGCTAGAACTGTCTCATAGCGTTGGGGAAAGCAGTTGGTTTTAGGAGGAAGTATGTCACGGCAAGATGGCCGAAACATAGACTTCTACGGGTATCTTGGGGCGAGGGACATCACCAGAAGGCAGTTCCTCAAATTCTGCGGCGGGGTTGCCGCAATGCTCGGCCTTTCAAGCGTGGCTGCTCCAAAGGTTGCGCAGGCTATAGAAGAGGGCGTCGAGAAGGGAAAGCTCGCACCAGTCATCTGGATAGAAGCCGGATCATGCTCCGGCTGCACGGAGTCTTTTGCTCAAATCGACACGCCCGATATCGCAACCGTGGTGCTCGATCTTATTTCGCTTAACTACTCGGAGACCCTGTCTGCGGGTGCTGGTTACTCTCTCGAGCAGGCCAAGGAAGAAACTATCGAGGCCGGTGGCTACATCTTGGTTTACGAAGGTGCGGTCATGACCGGCTGGGATGGCAATGCGCTGATAGTGGCAGGGGAGAAGGGAATCGACATCTTGGCACACGCCGCCGAAAATGCAGCTGCTGTGGTGGCTGCAGGGTCGTGCGCCGTCGATGGAGGATGGCTTGCAGGAGATCCCAACCCTGCAGGAGCCATGGGAGTACAGCAATACTTGACTTCCGTTGGAATTACCACTCCGGTTATCAACCTGCCGTCTTGCCCGGTTAACCCCGAGTCACTGATTGCGGTTATCGTGAACTACCTGCTGCTAGACAAGCTCCCGTCGCTCAATGCATACAACGAGCCGACTTCCGAATACAGCTCGGTTATCCACGACAACTGCCCAAGGCGTGGGCATTTTGAGAATGGCGAGTTCGTGCGCAAGTTTGGATCCGAGGAAGAGGCCAGGCAGTATTGCCTTTACGCACTTGGATGCCGCGGGCCGCAGACGTATTCGAGCTGTCCCACGCTTCGTTGGAACCGCAGGGCAAGCTGGTGCGTGGAGTCTGGAGCTCCATGCTGCGGATGCGCACAGGCCAACCCAACGAACAACAGCGACAACTGGGTTAATATGAACGCCCCGTTCTTCTCGTCCCGTCTTCGCGATCTCCATATCGGAAGTTCCAACATTCAGCCAGACGTGATCGCTGGTGCGATTACCGGACTCGTGGCCGTGTGCATAGTTGCCCATGGCTTCGGCATGAAGAAGGCCGGAAGGACTGCAAGCGGTGGAGGAGCTCCTCTCGAGAAGGAGAAGGACTACGACCGCAAGCATCATGAGAAGCAGAAGCTAAACGAGCATAACCAAAAGGGTCACGAATATGCCGACACCATGAGGCATGACGACTACGATCACTTCAACAGCTGGCAGGACGTGTCGGACGACAACGATAGAGCCCAGCTTGAAGAAGATAAGAACAACACGGAGGGGAGATAAGCTGTGAGATCTGTAATCGACCCGATTACCAGAATTGAAGGCCATCTCAGGGTCGAGATGGAGGTAACCAACGGCGTGGTCTCCGAAGCATGGGTCTCCGGAGGTTTGTTCCGTGGTATGGAGCTCATTCTCGAAGGTCGCGAACCAGGAGATGCCGCCTACATCGCTCAGCGTATCTGCGGCGTTTGCCCTGTTTCGCATGCCCATGCATCCTGCTTTGCCAGCGAGAAGGCAATGGGAATCGAGAAGTTGCCAGAGGGCGCGAGGCTGGTTAGGAACATCGTCGAGGCATCCCAGTTCCTGCACTCCAACATCCTTTGGTTCTACAACCTAAATGGACTGGATTACGTGGATCCCACGAACGCCCTTTCGGCGGACGTTGCATCTACGTACGATCTGGCAAGGGCAGCAAATACTGGAATCGGAGACTTCAAGGCGGTTAAGGACCATCTGCAGACGTTCGTGGACAACGGCCAGATGTCCATCTTCTCCGGAAACTGGTTCTCCAGGGATGGCTATTCCCTCACCCCGGAGATGGATTTGCTCCTCACCTCCCATTATCTGGAGGGCTTGGAGTATCAGGCACTTGCCTCCGAGATTTCCGGAGTGGTTGGCGGCAAGATGCCCCACATCATGTCTTCCGTGCCAGGAGGTACGACCTTCCTCCCAACCGCGGAAAAGCTCGATGACGTTTTGTTCCGAGCGCAGAAGCTCAATGCGTGGGTTGAGGGAACGTTGCTACCCGATGCCATAGCGCTTGCGCCTTTCTACGCCAGGGGCTTGGATTACGGCCATGGTGTTGGAAGGTACGTTGCCTGGGGAGTGTTCAACGACGAGAGCCAAGACCCGCTGAAACGGTACTTGCCGGCAGGTGTCCTTAACAACGGTAGGGTAACTGCCCCCGATGAGTCATTGATTACCGAGTACACCGGGCATTCGTATTACGCAACCGACCAGACGCTCAACCCGCGTCAGGGCGTCACGGATCCGCAGTATCCGGCGGGAGGCCAGGACCTCAACGGCAAGTACTCGTGGTGCAAGACCCCGCAGTATGACGGCCTGCCGTACGAGGCTGGCCCGTTGTCGAGGGTTCTGGTTGCTTATAACAGCGGCGTCAAGAGGATACAGGAGCTTGTAGACTACGCTCTGCAATCCATCGGTTTTCCCGGTCAGCCACAGGTCCTTCAGTCCACGCTTGGCAGGGTAGTGGCAAGGAGCGTAGAGACCGTATACACTTCCGAGCTTCTCCTCCAGTTCATTCAGGACCTCATCGATGTTATGAAGAGCGGAGATGCCGAGTACTACGTGGAGGGCAAGGAAGCCTCCGGCGAGGGTGCTGGCATGTGGGAGGCTCCCCGTGGAGCTCTCTATCACTACGTGAAGCTCAACAACAAGAAGATCGAGAAGTACCAGATCATCATTCCAACCACTTGGAACATTGCCCCGAAGGATGCAAACGGAGTACGAGGCCCGATGGAGGAAGCCCTTATCGGATGCCCCGTGGACGATCCCGAGAAGCCAATCGATGCCCTTAGGACCGTTCACAGCTTCGATCCATGCGTGGCATGCGCAATCCATGTTTCGGAGCCTGCAACAGGAAAGCACTTCGAGACTGTCACGAACCCATGGGGAGTGAAGTAGCATGGCTCATCTAGCTCAATATAAGGAAGCGCACCCGACGATATTCGTGGTCACGCACTGGATTAACCTGATCTGCATGTTCGGGTTGATTCTCACGGGATTCATGATTCATTTCCCGTCGGCTGATTTCATCATGGGAGTTGCCAGGGGCGCGCACATGACGTTTGCCTTCGTGATTCTCATCAACCTGGTGGTGAGGCTGATCTTGTCCTTCAGGATCAAGACCGCCCAGTTTGGTGGAACCCGCGAAGGAATGGACTACGACTGGAAGAACTTCTTCCCTTCCAAGGTGAACAAGCACCAGTTCGGGCCATGGATCAAGTATTACTTGTTTGGCAAGAAGACCCATCCGGTTGGATCCAAGTATGGATCTCCGCAGAAGATCGCATACTTCATCATCCCATTCCTTCTGCTGGGATCTGCGCTCACCGGATTCTGCATGTGGGGGCCAACTTCTGGTTGGGGTCTGTTCAGCGGAATCACCGCGGCAGTCGGTGGACTTATGAACGTGAGGATCATCCACTATTTCCTCATGTGGATCTTCATCATCTTCATCATCATCCACGTGTACCTGGCAACCATCGAGGGCAGTGCGTACAGCAAGATTATGTTCCTGCATAAGGAATCGCCCGGGTATACGATCGATCCCCAAACCGTCAGGGTTAATGGCCATGACGATTTGAAGGGCAACGTCGTCAACTTCGATGACGAAGGTGTTGAGTTCCCCTCGGACGATATCAAGTAGTGCTGTCAAGTGGGAATTTGCCTTCGGAAGCAGAAGTGGAAGCCTAGAAGTGGAAGCCTAAAAGTAGAAGCTTTGGGCTTTGGTCTTGAACATGGACCGACGAATTTTGAGGGCGGCTGTTTTCGAAGATATCCAAGTAGCTTAAGTTGTCGCTGGTTGGACCTTTCGGGGTTCGCCGGCGACAACTGGTATTATGCGTGATATTTGCAGTGGTTTACAGCATGGCTGCATCTCTGGCTTACTAACATGCAGATTGCGAGTTTTCATATGGACGAAACCAAGTACCTGATCGTGGGCGTTGGCAACATACTTCTCGAAGACGAAGGCCTGGGTCCCGAGGTTGTCAAATTCATGCAGGGAAACTACTTGTTTCCGGATAACGTTGACATTGTGGATTGCGCAACCCTTGGTATGTCCATGCTGGGAATATTCAGGGACTACGACTATATTGTGGTTGTCGATGCTGTGGATGGAACGGGCATGGAGTCGGGAACCGTTTTCAAGTTCGGGCCAGATGATCTTGCTCGCAGGAACACCTTGCCTTCTGCACACGATATTCGCTTGGCGGATGTCGTGGATGCAGCCAGAGCCATTGGATATCAGGCGCGGTGCGAATGCATTGGGGTTCAGGTTGAGCAGATGAGCCCAGAGGAGTTCTACATTGGACTAACTCCCAAGGTGAGAGAAGCGGTTCCGGTTGCCGCGAGGGCGGCTGCAAACCTTGCTATCGCTGCTGGCGCATGCGGTATCGTGGAGAAAGGGGCCGAAAGCTGATGTGCGACGACATGTACGATGGATTCGAGCCATACGGAACGAACGACTTTGATGCAGGGTTGTCAGACGATGCGTTTGAATCCTATGACGAGCTTCCACTAGATCAGCGCATATTGCAAGATTACCCTGCTCCCTTCGATACCGGTGCCCTGTACGACCTTTATTCGGACTGCGCTCTTTGCCCAAGGGCATGTCACGTAAACCGCAATGCCGGGGAGCTCGGATATTGCGGTGCCTCTGCCAAGGTGCACGTCGCCAGGGCGGCACTGCATTATTGGGAGGAACCGCCAATCTCTGGCGACAGCGGGTCTGGTACCGTGTTCTTCGCGCATTGCCAGCTGCAGTGCGTCTATTGCCAGAATGCGCAGATTTCTCGGCCACATATAGATCCTGAGAAGAACGCTTGGCTCAAGGTTAATGTGAGCGCACAGGATTTAGCGCAGATGTTCTTGAACTTGGAGTCCGAAGGCGCCAATAACATAAATCTCGTGTCTGCCACGCAATACACGCCCACCGTTGTCGATGCCCTTCACATAGCTAGGTCTCGCGGCTTAAAGGTTCCAATCGTGTATAACACGGGCGGATACGAAACCGTGGAAACCCTGCGCTTGTACAACGGCTTGGTGGATGTTTACCTGGCGGATTTCAAGCATTACAACTCGGATGCCGCGAAACGCTATGCGCATGCTCCGGACTATCCAAGAGTCGTGCTAAAGGCATTGGACGAGATGGTGGCCCAAACAGGAGCTCCGGAGTACGAGGATTTGGCAACGGGCGAGACCATAATGACCCATGGAACCATCGTGAGACATCTTCTGCTTCCCGGGCGAGGAGACGAGGCGGAGCGCATTGTCTCATATCTGGGCACCGAGTTTGGCAGCAGAATCGTGGTTAGCCTCATGAGCCAATACATCCCGCTGGTTAACAGCGACAAGTATCCGGAGATTTCCATGCCGGTGGACAGCGTCGACTACGACAATCTGGTCGATCACGCATGCTTATTCGATTTTGACGAGTGCTTCATACAGGATTCCGATTCTGCAGATACTGGGTACATACCCGATTTCAGCGGACAGGGACTTATCGGAAGCCCAAGCTAGCCATCAAGCAGCAGGCTGTTGTCCTCTGAGAAAACCTCTGTCGGAATCGACCCAGAAGCTCCATGGTCATTGTGAGGGCATTGGAATCTCCACTTCTATCTCATTTCCTTCAGGTGGTGTTGGGCGCGTTTGCTCGATGCTACGCTCGCTGTCTTGCAAATATACCGAGTGAACGCCAGGCGAGTTGAATGAACCTAAGGGATTGCCCGGAGACCCATATGATGCGCTGGTTGCAATCGAAATTGCCGCTACCGCGAATATGGCCATCAGCACGGGTATGATTGTTGCTGTTTTTGGCATTGCAGATGTGGGCGCAGCTGAAGTTGCCACTGCCGCCGCTGTTGCCTGGTCGGTTCTCCCCGTTGGTTTATTGGTGTCAGCGTTTCTGCGAACGTTTCGAGGTCTGGGGCTTCGAATGTGGGCAAGGGATTTTGCGTGCTTGTCTGCGCGTTTGCCGCTGGGAATTTCGGCAATCTCATCCTTGCCTGCATCTCTATGGCGAACGTTTGCTGGACAACTGCTAGATGAGGTTCTTAGCAGCTCGCGGAGGTCCTCGCTCATCTGCTCCGGGGTTTGGTATCTTCTGGATGGTTCATATGCGCATGCCGTTCCCATGACTTGGTTTAGCTTGATTGCCGTTTCTGGGCGAATCTTCAGCGTTTCGCACAGGCCAATTGGAATTTCTGGCGTTAAACCTGTGAACCTTTTCTCTAGCAAAGCCTTGTCGTCTTCGCGTGCTAGATTGCTTCCAACAATCATCTCGAACATGACGAT
>CADBOM010000064.1 GCA_902796325.1 uncultured Coriobacteriaceae bacterium | reverse complement strand
CTGAGTCAGCGTTACGGTGATTTTCCTGGCATCTTGACGGTTCTTTTTCTTGGAAACCAACCCATCTTTCGCTAGCGAGTTGAGAATATTGGTTATTCTTCCGCTTGTGAGCCCAAGCTCGTGAGATAGTTTTGCCGGGTTGCCAATTCCGTTGCTGCGGAGAAGGTCGAGCATCACTAGGTCTTTGCCTTGCACGATTCCCTTCGATAGAAAATCGTTCATGTATCTGGCCATAGAGTAATGCAGTTCTAAAATATCTATCGTATGCTGCGTACTGTCCATGGTTCCCTAACTTCGGATTACGACATGTAAGTTAGTTTACACTTACTTCTAATAAAAATCAACCATGGCTAACAATAACTCACGCCTCTACAAGGGGAATACCCTGGCAAAGAGGATATCCTCGCAAAGAGCATGAATAGGAAAGGGGCAGCAAGTGCACTATCAACCAGTTGTTTACAGACCACCTTTCGAAGCTAATTCGCTATTGCTGCAGGTAACGCGTGGATGCAGTCATAACTCGTGCAGATTTTGCACGATGTACAGGGATGTAGATTTTGCAGCCGAGGATATTTCGCAGATTGCAGGGGATATTGCCGAGGCTCGTGCTGCCTTGCCGTATGTGCGGAGGGTGTTTCTTGAGAACGGAGACGCTTTCTGTCTTCCCGGTGAAGATCTTGAGAAAATTGCCTCAATGATCAATGAGGCATTTCCCGAGGTGCAGGTTATTTCCATGTATGCGTCGATCAGGAATATAGCCGACAAAACCGACGAAGAGTTAAGGCGGCTTCACGATTTAAAGGTTGGCGACCTCAACATAGGCGTGGAAAGCGGATCCGACGAGGCATTGCAATTCCTGAATAAAGGATACGATTCCGGTGAGGCTTTGCGCCAGCTATTGAGATTGAAAAGCGCCGGAATCAGCTATGGGCTCAACGTCATATTCGGGTGCCTTGGACATGGCAGGTCGGCAGAACTTGCAAAAGATACGGCCGAGCTGATTAACAAGACAAATCCGTTCCTGATATTCACCGGAACCATACATGCCGATCCGGGTTGCGAGCTGTATGAGGATATGACGGCAGGTAGATTCGAGGAATGCACGGTTGGGGAGTATCTTGATGAGGAGATAGAATTCCTGGAGAATTTGGACTCGCCGGGAACCTTCTACTTCGGATTGCATCCAGCCAACGTTATCCCCGTACAGGGGATGCTTCCAGAGGATCAGGAGAGAATACTCGGAGAGCTTAAAGCTGGCAAATCCCAGAAGAGCTTGGCGGAGTTGAATGCGCATCCGGTCAGGGGCTCGGAGGGTGCGATTTACAGATAGCAACCACCTGTCTCCAAGTTCCGTATATTTCCAACAAGGTAATACTAAATTATGGTAACGTAACACCATATAGGACATGAGTTGACGCTATTACTCGCTTTATCGACACTTCTTTTATGGCCGATATTGAATGCTTGTCAGATATTGCGTTCATGGACGAAGCTACATGCATCGACGGCGTTACTTGCATGTCCGACATTGCTTGCACGACAGGTTTGAACATTCTTATCCGATAGGAGCTGTTAGATGCATATCCCCGAGAACTATCTAAGCCCTCAAACATGCGGAGTGTTTGATGCCGTGATGATTCCAGTCTGGGGAGTTGCAATCAACAAGGTAAAGAAAACGGTTCCCAAGGAAAAGATGCCATTGCTGGGCGTTGCCGCTGCGTTCTGCTTTCTGGCCATGATGTTCAACATCCCCATTCCGGGAGGAACCACCGGACATGCAGTATGCGGAACCTTGGTGGCAATATTGTTCGGTCCATGGGCTTCAACATTAGCGGTTTCGATAGCGCTGATAATACAGGCCGTGTTCTTCGGAGACGGTGGAATTCTGGCAATAGGGGCCAACTGCTTCAACATGGCGTTCGTGCTCCCCATGGTTGGCTATGGGATATATTCCTTCATCCGCGGGAGGGTGAAGGGTCTTAAAGGCGAGCTCATAGGGGCTGGCGTAGGGTCGTACATAGCCATCAACTGCGCGGCAATATGCGCCGCCATCGAATTCGGTGTTCAGCCGATATTCTTCACCGATGCCGCTGGTGCGGCGATGTACTGCCCATACCCGATATGGGTTTCCGTTCCGGCCATGTTGGCTGGTCACCTCACGGTGTTCGGTCTAGCAGAGGTGGTTTTTACCGTCGGCATCCTGGCGTTCGTTAGGAAGGTGTCGCCGTCCTTCGGAGTTGGGACAGGTGAGTCTTCTACCAAGGGTGCTAGGGGATTGATTCCCGTCATAGTTCTGGTTGTTGCCCTTATTGCCGCAACTCCATTGGGACTTCTTGCTCAGGGCGATGCTTGGGGCGAGTGGTCTGCAGAAGACCTTGCGAACCTCGTGGGATACACTCCCGTGGGATTGGAAGATGGCTGGGAGTGGTCTGCTCTCATGCCGGACTACTCGATTGGAATGCTCCCAGACTGGATAGGATACATTCTCAGCGCCATAATAGGAGTTCTCCTACTTGTGGTTATATTCCGAATAATTTCGGCTTGCATGAAAGCCAAGGTGGATTTTGGTCCAGGGAAAGGTGAGGAGGTCCAACGCTGAGCGGGCAAATACCAGAGTGGCTCCTGCACACAGACGATTACGAGCCTCCAAAGGACAGAGATTCGTTCATCGGCAGGAGCATGCTAAAGATAACTTCCGTACTGGCGTATTTCAGACTCGACGATGGAGTGGCATCGAAGAGGTCTCCATCGGCGGCATCGAAGCTTCTGATGGGCCTTGGAATGATATTGCTAACATCGCTTAGCTCCAACTATTTCTTCGTACTCATCATGCTCGCGATAGTTTTGTTCAGGCTGGCAACGCTTAGAAAATCGGCCCTCAAAAGAACCGTTAGCGTTGCGGCGGCTGCGGCAGCCCTGGCATTCGTGATAATGCTCCCGGCAATATTTCTCGGTCAATCTCATTCTGCGATACAGATTGGCACCAAGGTGTTCATATCGGTTTCGATAGCCATGAGCGTGGCGCTGTCAACCCCATTCAACGAGATCACGTCGTCTCTTAGGGCCTTTCATCTTCCGGATATCTTCATACTCACCATAGATCTTGCGTTGAAGAATATTGTTCGTTTGGGTGAGATAGCAATTGAGGTACTCACAGCCCTGAAGCTCAGGAGTATTGGCAAGAACAGAGATAAGGGAACCTCAATCGGCGGTATCGGGGGAGTGGTTTTCCTGAAGTCGCAGGAAGCTGCACAGAGTACATATGCCGCTATGATGTGCAGGGGGTTCGAAGGGGAGTATGTTCTACCGAGGGGCAGAACCTGGAGGAAGACCGACCTTCTCCTTCTTATTGCTTTTGTGGTATTGCTAATCTTGTTCATATACACGGAAGGCGTGATGTAGATGGCGTTCGAAGGCAGCCCGCACGGGGATCAGCAGCATCCGGAGAGCCTGCATCATCCGCACCGGCCCGAAGACCAGCATCCGCTGATACATTTCGTGGACTATTGCTTCGCTTACGATGACGTTCCAACACTAAGCCATATCGACCTCGAAATTGAATCGGGCGACAGCGTTGTTTTGATGGGCTATAACGGATCGGGCAAATCAACATTGCTCAAGGCCATAAATGGCCTCATCTATCCACAGGCGGGTCAATACTTTTTCGACGGGAAGCTCGTGGATGAGAAGAGCATGAAGAACCCTTCGTTCTCAAAGTGGCTTCACAAGCGCGTTGGATTCATATTCCAAGATAGCGACGCGCAGCTTTTCTGCTCGAACGTGGAAGACGAGATAGCCTTTGGTCCGAGGCAGATGGAACTATCCGAGGAAGAGATTTCGAAGAGAGTCGACGACGTTTGCAAGATGCTCGAGATAGAGCATTTGCGCGAACGTGCTCCATACCATATCTCTGGTGGAGAGAAGAAGAAGGTGGCCATAGCCTGCATACTCAGCATGAATCCAGACGTGTACTGCTTCGACGAGCCGTTGAATGGACTGGATATCAAGACCAGGGAATGGCTTCTGGAGTTCCTGAAGCAGCTCAAGGCTTCGAGCAAGACCTTGATAATATCCACCCACGATCAAAGCTTGGCGGATACCATAGCCGATTATTTCGTCTATATGGGAAAGCAGCACGAGTACACAGACAAGCCTCACGTGCATATAAACATCTAGAGTAGGACGATGCCTGCCTGGCAAGCGCCAGACAGGCATCTTATAAACGCACGGTAAACAACGGGCGAACAAAGGCAAGCAAATACAAGCAAATACAAGCTACAGCCTTGTGATAAACCTTGCCTCGGTTTAGTTGGAAATCCAAACGGCTAGTCGCCTATCGTGAACTCCGTGCGGTTGGCGCTGAAGTTCACGGGCTTTCCCTTTTTCTCGAAATACTTCTCGATCGCCGCGCAGGTTTCGTCGTCTGGATCGTCTATGGAGAAGTATTCTCCGCCGCAAACGTCGTGAAGATGGATTTCCTTGTATCCCTTGTCGAGAAGATACTGTTTGAGCTTTCTGTATTCATGAAAGTCGATGGTCATGCTATGGCTCCTTGCAGTTGAATCGAAAGTCGGTTCAAATTTTTTATCGATTTCCTTTGCTAATGTTTGTCAATTATTTTAACCCAAGGCAACTGTCGTGAAAACGTTGCACGGGTGTTTTAAGGACATGGTGCGCGGTAACCCGCTGTAGCGCGGTAGCCTGCTGATTATCTGTTAACCAGAGGGCTTGTTCAGCTTTGTCTGTCATGGCGCCTATCTACTGCGCTTGGTCAGAACCGCGTCTGTTGATACCGTCGAGGTTCTTGATAGGAGCTATATCTTGAGTGGCTTCCAAAGCGCCCAGATAATTGCCGTTCTGGTCTCTAACGGCGAAATACCTGATGTAAACGAACTTGTCTCCCATGGGCATCCAGAATTCTTCTTTGTCCTTTGTTCCTGCCTCAAATTCTTCTAGGAGCTTCTTTACAACGGGTGCGCTTTTTGGCGGATGGCAGTTTAGCACGTGCCTGCCAAGGCAAGATTTTGGCCGTGCGAATACCCTGGAATCACCATGGCTGAAATACTTCGTGATTCCATTTGCATCAACGAAGGTGAGGTCCAGCGGGATTGCATCCAGCATGGCGTTTAGCTGCGCTAAGTCCAGGCTTCCCGTGGGAAGATTGACCTGAACCCCAAAACCAGCGGGCATGGAGTTGTCGGAATCGGTAGCCGCGCCACCAAAAAGGGTGGTATTGGATTGCGAGGGGTTTCCGGGTTGCTCGAGGTTTGAAGAGCCCGCCTGAGTGGGGGATGAATAAGAATCATTGTTTAACGCAGAAGATTTTTCTGCTGAGATTCGAATTTCGCTATCTGCCTTCTTCGCTTCTTCAACCGCCGCAGCAGCGAGTTCTGTCATGGAAGGTCTCCAAAGGGGCTGCGGCT
>CADBOM010000063.1 GCA_902796325.1 uncultured Coriobacteriaceae bacterium | reverse complement strand
TCAGAAGATCCTCGATTTCGGGCTTCAACATATAAACCGCCTTCTTTTCTTAATCTAGCTACAATGCCGAACCAAAAAACTCGCCCGCTTCAGTGCGGGCGAGCCCTTTTCCATATTGAGAAAATCTAGTCGACGAGCCTTATTACCTGAGGTTCGCTGACGATTACCTCCGTATCCATGATGTCTACTATAGACCCCTGTATATCCTTTTCCAGCGCTTCGTGCGTTATGACCACGAGGTCGGTGGTCCTGCCGTCGCCGCCACGTTGGACTACCGATTTGATGGAAATCTGCCATTTGGCAAAGATGTTGGCGATCTCTGCGAAAACCCCAGGTCTATCGAGCACGGGAATCCTGATGTAATACTGCATGGTAAGATCGTCGATAGGCACGATGGGGTAATCATCCGTGCAGGTGCACCCGCGGAATACCTTCACATCGTCGGTGAGCTGCTTGGCCACCTCGATGATATCGCCCGCAACAGCCGAGGCAGCCGGACCAGAACCAGCGCCCTGCCCGAAGAACATGGTCTCGCCCACGGCATCTCCAACCACGTAGATTGCGTTGTAGACTCCGTTGACGCTTGCAAGCGGATGCTCCATCGGAACCATTGCCGGATGTACGCAAACCTCGATTCCCTCATCGCTGTGCCTTGCTATTGCTAGAAGCTTTACCGTATACCCCATCTCATCGGCAAACTGCAAGTCCATGGGCGTGACCTTGGTAATGCCTTCCGTATGAACCTGGTCCATGGTTACCCTGCAGTGGAAAGCTATCGAAGCCAGGATAGCGATTTTGGCAGCTGCATCGAAGCCATCGACGTCGGCAGATGGGTTGGCCTCGGCAAATCCCTTGCGCTGGGCCTCGTGGAGAGCCTCGGAGTAATCCAGCCCGTCCTCCCCCATCCTCGTTAGCATGTAGTTGGTGGTCCCGTTGATGATACCCATGACCGAGGTGATCCTGTTGCCGGTAAGCGAGTGCTTCAGCGGCCCGATAATGGGGATTCCTCCGCCAACAGCTGCTCCGAACATGATGGACACGCCATGGTTCTCGGCTGCATCGAACACCTCTTTGCCAAACGATGCCATGACGGCCTTGTTGGCCGTGACCACATGCTTCCCGGCTTCGAGCGCCATGATGATGAAATCCTTGGCAACGCCGGTACCGCCGATGAGCTCGACCACGATGTCGACTTCGGGGTTGTCGATGACTTCTTCGCAAGTTTCCACGAAGACATCCTCGACTCCGAGGTCGATGGCGCTCTGCCTCTTTCTAGACGAGCATGCCACCAGCTGGATATCGACTCCCTGGTGCTTCACGAAATCGTCGTGATGCTCCTTCAAGATCTTAACCAGACCGCCGCCTACGGTGCCAAGCCCCAGAAGACCGATCTTTACTGGCCTCATATAACCTCCAAATCGCGCTAGCGAACTCTATTAACAATCGCCGATTACCGGCTTATTCATCAGTACTGCAAAAACGCCGATAAAACAATGGGGCGCGTCGAAGCAACTACTCCTCGGCAGGCTCGTCCACATCGCACTCCAGCAGGTCATCGTAGGTCTGGGGCCTGACGACGATCCTGTACTTCCTGTCCTTGACGAACGCCACGCCCGGCCTTGTAACCGAGTTGTAGTTCGAAGACATGGTGTAGCAGTAGGCTCCGGTAGCGAAGATGGTGATGATGTCGCCGGCCTCGACGGGCTGAAGCGAAGCGTTTTCGATCAGAGTGTCTCCGGACTCGCAATGCTTGCCCACGATGGTGTAGACGTCGGTGCGGGGATACATTCCCTTGTTGGCAACCATAGCCTCGTACTTAGCCCCATACAGTGCCGGGCGGATGTTGTCGCTCATACCACCGTCGACGGGCACGAACTTGCGGATTGGCGTGGTCTTCACGGGACCAGCCGTGTAGCAGGTGATTCCCGCGTTGGCCACGATGGAGCGGCCGGGCTCCACGGCAACCAGAGGCTCGGGATAGTTAACCTCGGCGCAATATTCCTTGGTCTTCTTGCCAATGTAATCGCAGTAGTCGGAAATCGAGGTGGGCTCATCGTCCTTGGTATAGGCCACGCCAAGTCCTCCGCCGAGGTCGATCTCGTCCGCCGTGTAACCGGTCTCTTCCTGAACCTTCCTGCAGAAGTCGATGAGAACCTCTATCTCCTTGCCGTAGGGCTCGATGTCGAAGATCTGGGATCCGATGTGTGCCATGAAGCCCTTGAGCTTCAGACGCTCGGAACCGAGGATCTGCTTAACGGCCTCGATTGCCTCTGGGTCGTGAATTCCAACGCCGAACTTGGAGTCCTCGTTGCCGGTCTGGATGTAGCTGTGGGTGTCCGCATGGATGCCCGGGCGAATGCGCAGCATGACATCAAGGTCGATGTCGAACAGATCGGCATTCATATCCAGAAGCTCGATCTCCTCGGAGCTGTCGACGATCATCATGCCGATGCCCGCCATGAGGGCTTCCTGGATCTCCTGCTCGGACTTGTTGTTGCCGTGCATGACGATTCTCTCGGGAGGGAATCCTGCAGCAAGGGCGATTGCCAGCTCGCCGCCGCTGCAAACGAGGATGTGGCAACCTTCCTGATCGACGATTTCGTCCATAGCCTTGCAGGTGAACGCCTTTGCGGAGTACTCCACGCGGCTGCGGGCGAAGTTCCTCTCCATGCCCTCCTTGTACTCCCTGAGCTTTGCATGCAGGGCTTCCTCATCCATGATGTAGAGAGGAGATGTGGTGGTTCTCGGAAGCTTAGCAACGTTTACCCCGCCGACCCACAGATGCTTCTCGTGAATATCGGAGTCGTCGATCTTGGCGGTCATCGGCCAAACGTTGGAAAGCTGTTCCGCCGTGATGCCGTCACCCTTCTCCGGTGCTGGTTCGTTAGTCATATCTGGTTCCTTTCGTTGTCGAGCTTAAAAATCCGTTTTTACGAATATGTTAGCTGTTTGATGCTCTTGCTTTACGCCCTCAGCGCTCCCGATTTCATACCGCCATTGACCATCGTTGGCCGCCATGGGCTGGGGAAGACTTTTTGAGCCTACATCCTTTCCGGAGCGCTCACTCCCAAAATTCCGAGTGCGCACTCGAGCACGCTTCTCGTGGCATCCGCCAGATAGAGCCTTGCATCCATGATCGCCTCATCTTCAACAAGCACCTGACAGTTGGTATAGAACTGATGGAACGTCGCCGCAAGGCTCTCAACATAATGCGTGAGCCTGAATGGGGCGTAATCCCTAGCCGCAGACTCCACGATTTCGCTGAATTCCGAAATCTTCCTTGCAAGCTCGAGCTCGCTTGGATCTGTGAGTAGGCTCAGGTCTGCATTATCGTTAACCGGCCTTCCGGCTCTGCGCAAAAGCGAGCAGATCCTCGCATGAGCATACTGCACGTAATACACGGGGTTCGAAGAATCCTGCTTCTTTGCAACCTCGATATCGAAGTCCAGCGCCTGATCTGTCGACTTCGAAAGCATGAGGTACTTGGTGGCGTCTGCCCCAACCTCCTCGATCAGCTCCTCGAAGGTCACCATCTCTCCAGTGCGCTTGGACATGCGAACGACCTCTCCCCCACGGTAGAGGTTGACGAGCTGGCCAAGCAGAACATCGAGCTTGCCGCCATTTCCAAGGGCCTGCATGGCAGCCTGCATCCTTGGCACATAGCCATGATGGTCGGCACCCCAGATATCCACGACCCTGTCGACGCGCGTGAACTTGTTGTAGTGATATGCGATGTCCGGCAGGAAGTAGGTGTAGCTGCCATCGGTCTTAACAAGAACCCTGTCCTTGTCGTCGCCGAACTCGGTGGTCTTGAACCAGAGGGCATCTTCCTTCTCGTAGGTGTAGCCCTCGCTCGAGAGTTTGTCCAAAATACGGTCGATAGCAGACTTGCCGCTCTCGTCCTTCACGTAAAGCGAGCGCTCCGAGAACCACATGTCGAACTCCACGCCAACGCTGGCCAGCACCTGCTTCATGTGCTTGAGCATCATCTGATACGCAAGCTCCTTGAAGTGGTCGCTGCGCTCCTCGTCGGACACGCTCATCCACTTGTCGCCTTCTTCGTCGAGGATCCTCTGCGCAATGGTGGTTACGTAGGCTCCGCCGTAACCGTTCTCGGGAAGCTCCTTCTCAACTCCCAGGAGCTGCATATACCTAGCGTCCACGGACTGCGCGAAGTTCTGCATCTGGGATCCGGCATCGTTGATGTAGAACTCGCGCTCCACATCCCATCCGGCATGCTCGAGCAGGTTGCTGAGGGCGTTGCCAAGAGCTGCCCACCTACCATGTCCAACGTGCATTGGACCGGTTGGGTTGGCGCTCACGAACTCGATTTGGATCTTCTGACCGTGACCAAGATCGACCTTGCCGTAATCGTTGCCAAGCTCGCGGGCTTCCTTGAGCACAGATTGGAGTGCACCGTTGCTGAGCTTCATGTTGATAAACCCGGGTCCTGCGATTTCAACGTTTTCGATGAAATCCCCAACGGGAATGTTTTCGGAGATGATCTGAGCGATCCGCCTGGGATTCATGTGGGCCTTCTTGGCAAGCTTCAGAGCCACCGAAGTTGCCCAGTCACCATGCGCTTTGTCCTTCGGACGCTCGACGCTTGGCTCCGGCATCTCATCGAGCGGCAGCTGACCAGATTCGACAGCTTTGGCAATGGCATCGTTTACGATCTTCTCGATTTTCTCGCGCATGTTATCTCCATGGAAACTTCATCAGTCGCGGCCCGTGCATGGTTGAGCACCCCGCACCTCGACCTTTTGGGACAGACCTTTAATACATATACAGGCTTTTAGTATACTTAACAGGTCGGTATTTGACCGTTCATTAATTGTTAATCATTTAATCGACTCGGAAACCGGCTAACAAAGCAGCTTAATCATGGTATTCGATTGGTGTGTATTTAATGGGTATATCTATCGTCCCGATAATAGTCTGGCTCGTAGTTGCGTTCGTCTTCCTCATCCTAGAGGCTGTGGCGGACAAATACTTCCTGCCCTTTGCCATTGGCGGAGGCGTTAGCGCCATCGCTTCCCTATTCAATTTGGCGATAGTCCCGCAGATAATCATCTTCGTGGTTGTAACGGCCCTGTGCTATCTGCTGTTCAAGCCTTCCGGAAGGCGTGGCAAAGACAAAGATGCACGCAAGAAAACCGGACGCGCCGAAGATTTCGACGATTTTGACTAGGCGATCCTCCGTATGAAACTCCATGTTCTAGGCAGTGGGTCGAAGGGCAACTGCGCGATAATCGAGAGCCCCACGACCTCGCTGATGATCGATTGCGGCCTTACGCGAAAAGCCCAGAAAACAAGGATGTCGGACCTTGCCGTAGACGAGGGCAAGATTCGCGCCCTGCTGGTTACGCATGAGCACAACGACCACGTGAAGGGTCTTGGAGTTTGCCTTAGAGGCATGCACTGCGAAGGCGAAATGCCCATCTATTGCACAGCGGGCACGCGAGAGAACACAAGATATCTCGCTACCTATGAGAACTTCAGCAAAATTAAGGCCGGAGATTCATTGACCATCGGAGACATTCGAGTAGACGTGTTCAACACCTCTCACGATGTGGCCGAGCCCGTTGGGTTCCGCTTCACATACGTGGGCGACCAGCCCGATGGCAGCTCCAAGATAATCGGCTACATGACCGACAGCGGAATTTGCACTCCAATGGCATTGGAGATGCTCTCCGGGTGCAACTTGCTAGCGCTGGAAACCAACCACGACCTCAAGATGCTCAAGAACGGGCCCTATCCCTCGTATCTCAAAGCCAGGATAGCCTCAGACAAAGGCCATCTTTCGAACAACCAGGCAGAAGATGTGCTGGGCAAGCTTTTGGGCAACGACCTGCGCTGCATCATCGGGATGCACATATCGCAGGAAAACAACAGTCCCGAGATACCCGCCAGAGAGATACAGACCCTGCTGCAGAAAAACGACCACGGCGCAAAAGTTGTGATAGCGGGCCAGAACATTCCCAAAACGGTGATGTAGACTTCACGCAGCACGAACGCGGTCCGCGATGGTAATACGCAGGTAGCGCTCCGCTTAGGCGCTCTTATTCGCTGGCTATCTGTTGGCTATACATTGGTTACGCGTTGAATCTGGCAGCTTGTTCGCCAACTCCACACAGGTTACGCGCCCTCCGGAGCGGGGCCCCTGAAAGCTTTCTTCCTAACGTAGGCGAATGCCACAAGCGTGGCGACTCCAGTGATAATCCAGCTCACGGGGTACACCGTAACCAGCATCTCGAAAGTGCCAACCTGCTGGAACACCGTGTATATCCATATGATCCTGAACACGCAGGTTCCGGCAATCGTTATGGCCGCTGGGGTCATAGACCATCCCATGCCCCTCATGGAGCCTCCGGAAATCTCGTACGTTCCCGTTAGGAATTCGAGAAGTGCCACGTGCATCATCCTCACTATGGCAACCTGCGGGGTTGGTGGTGAATATGGACGTGAAGAAGTCTCCGAAGCCAACGAAGGTAAGCCCCATGGCAAATGCGATGCTTAGGCCCAGAATCGTGCACTCTCGATATATCTTCCTGCATCTGTCGAAGCTCAGAGCCGCATAGTTCTGTCCCGTAAAGGTAACGGCTGCCTGAGAGAACGCGTTGATGATGAAGTAGCAGTACACCTCGTAGTTAAGCCCCGCAGTGGAGCCTGCGATGGTGTCTGCACCAAACCCGTTGAGCGCAGCTTGGATGATTACGTTTGATATGGCGAACACCATCCCCTGCATACCTGCGGGAACTCCGATCTTGAGGATGTACTTGAGGTCGGGAACATCCACTCTGAGCTTGTTCCAGTGGAGCCTGAAGGTCTCCTCCTCGTGCATGAGGTAGAGCGAGATCATGACGCAGCTCACGGCAAACCCGATGACGGTTGCCAACGCGGCCCCTGCCACTCCCCAGCCGAACACGCACACGAACAGCAGGTCGAGCAGCAGGTTTACCAGACAGCCCACTGCCAGTGCGTAGAGAGGGCGCTTGGAATCGCCCTTGCTCCTCAAGATTGCAGACCCGAAGTTGTACATCATGCTGAATGGCATGGATACGAAGAATATCTGCAGGTAGAGCGTTGCCTCGCCCAATACGTCCTGCGGCGTGGATATAAGCGCCAGCAGCGGGTTTGCGAGAAGCGCGCCCACGATCATGAGGAATATTCCGCTCACGAGAGATATAACCACGACGGTGTGCACGGAATCCGGAATCTTCTCCTCTTGCCCGGATCCGATTTGCACAGCTATCAGTACATTGGCACCCACAGAAAGCCCAACGAAAAGACCCACTATAAGGTTAACGACAGGCGCCGTGGCACCAACAGCAGCCAGGGCGTCGCTGCCAACGTATCTTCCAACGACAGCTGCATCGGCAGAGTTGAAAAGCTGCTGTATGATGCTGCAGATCGCCAGAGGAATTGCGAAGACCACCAGCTTCTTGATCAACGGTCCATGAAGCATATCTATCTGATTGCTTTTTTCCATATTCCCTACAGCAGCCAATCTCACGTAACCTTCAAATGCAGGTGCTTGCAAAGCTTCCGAGCAAAAACAGGAGGCAAGCGGTTCCAATGCGGCTCCGCAGCCTCCTAGACGAAACACCTCTGTGTAATTCAGGCGCATGCATTTCGATGTGCCTGATTCCAGTATATGCAGCGATGTGGGCAAACGAGCAGATTTGCACAAAGGTTTCCGTTAACAGAAGCCACGCTTTTGGCAGCGACGGATACAGATTCAAGAAAGATGGTCGCGATTGGCAACATGGCGTGAATTCAAAAAATTACCCCGCACCGACGATTTAGATCGACGATGCAGGGTATCTTATTCTGGCTTACGTCTTTACGCTGTGCAGGTTAGAACCCTCAACGGACTAGATCCTACAAAACTGCTAGAGCCATCGAACAGCTAGAAAAGTTGCAACGGATTAGAAAGCCTCTCGCTATGCTCTCTAAAGGCTTTTGGACTAAGCGTTTTCCTTCTCGAACTTGTCCATGAACTCCACCAGAGCCTGAACGCCCTCGTACGGCATTGCGTTGTAGATGCTTGCACGCATACCGCCGATGCTGCGGTGACCCTTGAGGTTGGAAAGTCCAGCTTCGGTGGCCTCGGCAACGAATTTTTTGTCCATGTCGTCGTCGCCGGTTACGAAGTCGACGTTCATGAGGCTGCGGTCCTTCGGATCCACAGTTGGCTTGAACAGCTTGCTGCTGTCGAGGTAATCGTAGAGAAGGGTTGCCTTCTTAACGTTGCGCTCCTTCATGACCTCGAGGCCGCCGAGCTCCTTGATCCACTTGAAAACCAAGCCGCAGATATAGATTCCATAGCACGGAGGGGTGTTGTAGAGGGAACCCTTGTCGATGTGGGTCTTGAACCTCAGCATGGTGGGGACGCCCGGCATGTCTTCCGGCACGAGGTCCTCGCGCACGATTGCAATCTGCACGCCTGCAGGTCCAACGTTCTTCTGAACTCCAGCGTGGATGCAGCCATACTGCTTCACGTCAACCGGCTCGGACAGGAACATCGAGCTCTGGTCTGCCACAAGAACATGGCCCTTGGTGTTTGGAAGCGTGTGGAACTGGTTACCATGAACGGTCTCGTTCTGGCAGATGTAGACATAACTTGCATCGTCCCTGATGTCCAAATCGGAGCAATCGGGAATGTAGCTGAAGTTCTTGTCCTTGCTGGTTGCCACAACCTTGGCGTCGCCCAGAATCTCAGCTTCTTTCACAGCCTTGTTGGACCAGTTTCCGGTAACGATGTAATCTGCCTTCTTATTTGGGGCCAGATTCATGAAAACCGTGGCGAACAGAAGACTGTCTCCGCCCTGCAGGAACATAACCTTGTAGTTGTCGGGGATTCCCATGAGCTCGCGAAGGTCTGCCTCGGCGGTCTCGATGATTCCCTTGAAAGCTGCGGACCTATGGCTCATCTCCATTACCGACATTCCGGTACCCTGGTAATCCAGCATCTCGCTAGCCGCTTGCTTGAGCACTGGCTCTGGCAATGTAGCCGGACCAGCAGAGAAGTTATACACACGTGCCATATGTGATTCCCTCCTGATGTTTAAGATAAACTTCAAACTCACATCATTTAGAATACTACTTAATTTCGCTTGGGCATTACGCACACGTTTCGAATTCAATATTTTGAAATTGAACGGTTCGGGCAACGAAAAATGCGATAGACCATAGCAGAAAAATCGATATAGCGGCAAAAAGGTTCGGAGGCTCCGATGCAAGATTACAAGCAGGAATTCATCGATTTCATGGTGGAGAGCGACGTGATGAAATTCGGGGAGTTCACCCTGAAAAGCGGCAGGAAATCCCCGTTTTTCATGAATGCCGGCGCCTATGTAACCGGCTCGCAGCTCCATAGGCTGGGCCAGTATTACGCCAATGCGATCCACGACTCGTTTGGCCTCGACTTCGACGTTGTGTTCGGCCCCGCATATAAGGGCATCCCCCTATCGGTGGTAACCACAATCGCACTGGATGAGCTTTATGGCAAGGAGGCCAGATATTGTTCCAACCGCAAGGAGGTTAAGGATCACGGCGACACTGGCATCCTGCTTGGCAGCAAGCTGAAGGATGGAGACAAGGTCGTGATAGTAGAAGACGTTACGACCTCCGGTAAATCCATCGAGGAAACGTACCCGATCATCACCTCCCAGGCAAACATCGAGGTGGTTGGGCTTATGGTTTCGCTCAACAGGCTCGAGGTTGGCAAGGGCGGAGACAAATGCGCGCTAGATGAGATTCATGACAAATACGGATTTGAAACTGCATCTATCGTGGATATGCGCGAGGTCACTGAATATCTGTACAATCGCGAGCACCTTGGCAGAGTGGTAATAGATGACAAGATCAAGGCTGCTCTGGACAGCTACTACGAGCAGTATGGAGCAAAAGAATAGGAACTAGGGCATAGTGGTCAGAATCAGGAAGAGGCCAGAGACGGAGTCGACACCGAGCATAGAGGCCAGGCAGATCGCACCCAGCTAACTTTTATCCGCAAACACTTTTGCTCTCGCATATAAACGCGCATATAAAACAACCCCGACATGGTTCAAAAACCATGCCGGGGTTTTGTGTCTCTATGTCTACCAGGACAGAAGCTCGTATCCGTCTTCCGTTACAACGAGCTGAACCTCCCATTGTGCAGTTGGCTTGCGATCCTTTGTGCGAACGGTCCATCCATTGGGATCGGTCATATCTATCTCGGGTCCGCCGAGGTTTACCATGGGCTCAATCGTGAAGCACATGCCGGGAGCCAGAATCGGACCCGTCCCAGCTTCTGCCACAAAGCTCACGAACGGATCTTCGTGGAACTCCAGTCCGATGCCATGCCCGCCGAATTCCTCCACCACGGAGAAACCAGCATCGGTTGCGACCTTGTTCACGGCATGGCTCACATCTCCAAGCGGAATCCACGGCTTAACAGCATCAAGTCCGGCTTGCACAGACTGCTTGGTTACCTCAACCAGCCTCTTCAGCTCCGGGTCAACATCTCCTATGCAGTACATCCTCGAAGAATCTGAGAAGTATCCGTCTTTTATGGTGGACATATCTACGTTCACGATATCGCCGTCTTTAAGAATCTCATCCTCAGACGGAATTCCGTGGCAAACGACTTCGTTAATCGACACGCATACGCTCTTGGGATATCCCTCGAAATTCAGATCGGCGGGAATGGCATCGTGCTCGATGCAATAATCGTAGACCCATTTGTCAATCTCGGCCGTGGAAACCCCAGCCTTGATGTGCTCGCCCACGTAATCGAGAGCCCCGATGTTAACTTCGGCCGAACGCTTGATGCCGTCGATGTCCTTCTGGGTCTTTAGCAGGCTCCTGAACGGAACCTCGAATCCCTCGTCGTAGAGCCTCTGCAGCTCCTGGTCTATTCTCAAGTGGCACTTCTTGTACTTCTTGCCGCTTCCGCACCAGCACTCGTCGTTTCTGCCTGGAGTTGGTTCTCCGTCGTACATATGCTTACCTCGTGTTTCTGAATAAATTGATCACGATGCGTATTTTAGCTGTCGCACTATGAGCACGAAAGCTTATCTATCTATCTGGTATTCAAATACAACTTAACTAGTTGTTATCTGTTTTTGTTATATATTGCCTAAATTCTCCATACCCTATTTTCATAAAATGAAATTCGAAGAAGAATTTGGCAAAAACTCGAGCCGTCGGCATTTGTTTTACAGGGCTAATAAATCGGCATGTGCACTATGCCCGTACATGACGAGCAATAGCGGAACTCATGCACTTCCGTACAATGCCTGCGCAAATGTCTGCGCACCCAACCTCGTATCACAACCTACCATGTACTCGAAGACCTCGTGCCCGACTACACTATCGTCCGGTTCACATCCAATTTGACATAAAACCCGTGGTGTCAAACTTAGATACAACTAATTGGATGCGTTTTCGTCGAGGCCCTGCACCATCTCTCGCAAAACCTGCAATGCAAGCTGCATCTTTTCCTCGAATGAGCTGTTGCTGTCAACTATTCTCAGGTTCCCGTGTCCGCTCCATTGGGCAAAGATCATCCTATCTTGCATGATGGCTTCGTCTGGTTCCTCGAATCTGGCCCCGTTATCCAAAACATATGATTCCACGGCGCCATCGGCAGCCGTAACCATGTGAATCACACCATCATAGGAATCCCTAGCCCTATCGAACGTGGTACCCAGGTTGTTAAGCCACTTGTCAAAGCTAACGTAGTCGTCGAAATAAGAACGCCCGTCCGGCACTCCCCTGTCGCAGAGGATGACAACTGGCGAGTCACCTGTAATTTTCTCTGCAACCTCCATGAAGAATCTCTCGTCTTGGATCTGCTTCTTCAACACGGTTTCAACGAAGAGCCTGTTCTCGATCCTGTCGCTCCTCACAATCCCAGAATCGAAGAGATCAGTTACAACCTCGTCGATTACGAACACTGTGTAGCCAAGGGATTCCAACATCTCTGCTGCCTTGGGAATAAAACTGCTCTTACCGGCACACGGACCTCCGGTAATCGCAATCTTGTAGATAGGTTTGCTCATTGCAAGGCTCTCGCTCATCGGTTATAGCCATCCTTCCATTTGCAAGCCGCGCGTCTCTTGAATAACGGTGTTTTGAACTCATCGTTCATCTGCATTATCACAGAAATATGAAACCCCCGGCTCATCCTCATAAGAGAACTTCGTCGGGGGTGAGTTTCGGTTGCTCAGATAAGGGGGTTAGCTCGAACGTCTAGCTTAGAGCAAAGCCCTTTGCCCTTTAGTGGTAGAACTTGCCCATGTGATGATCTTTTGCCCACAGCTCGTCTGCGCTATCCACCCAATGTTCTGCGTACTGGTCGCACCTGGAGCACAGCATCTCCACGGTCTCCTCGCCCTCGAGGTTGGAGGATTTTGCGCCGGTCTTCTCGATGATCTCGCGCAGCTTATCCGGGTTCTCCAGCATCGGGCAGGGCCTTAGCATGTTGTCGTTGAAGGGCTGGCCGTCGTGGTATGCCATGAAAAGCGGCCTCTGC
>CADBOM010000062.1 GCA_902796325.1 uncultured Coriobacteriaceae bacterium | reverse complement strand
GACAGCCAGATCTTGGAACCGTAGTGCTCGACTCCCACAACCGCAGGTAGCATGAGCAATATGATGCCGAAGATCATGATGGTGTACTTGTACCGCGCGAGTGCCGCCACGGACTTAACCAGCACCAACGTGAGGATCATGAGCCCGATGCCGGCAAACAACCAGATGAGCTGCTGTGGAGCTAGATCGGGTGCTAGCCGGAACACGAACGCAATGCCTATGCCCGACATCAGGTATGTAATTGGAACCAGGGCAACATCCGACTGCGGGGCTAGCTTGCATATGGCGAAGTGCGCTCCCAGAAATGCCAGGAACAGCCCGATGGGCACGGCCAGGGCCTCTACGGTAATGGGGTTTCCGCTGGTGATTATCGACATGATGAAGATAATCGCGAGTATGGGGGTTGCGCCGAGCAGCAGGTACAGCTCTGTGGATCTCCAGTTAGTCATCTATATCACTGACCTTGAGTGCTGGAGTTCGTGCTAGTTGCACCGGAAGCCGCATCGGTTGTAGTGGCGGTGCCATTCGCCGCTGCGTTTTGATCTGCCTGCCCATCCTGACCTTGCGCCGTGGCCCTCAGGGCCTCTTGTGCCAGCGTTTGGGCCTGCTGGGTTTCGTAATCGCTAACCGCGTTCTCGGCGGCATCCATGGAATCGAACTGAATTCCGGTTGCCAGCCTTTCGGACGTGAGTGCCGGAAGGTTTGCCGTTTGCACGTCGGTTGTTCGCACATACCACGAGACCTTGTTGCCAAAGAACTCGTCCATGCGCCCACCGTATACGGCAACGTATCCATCCTGGTTGACCAGGTAGGCCGAGTTGTGGACGTAATAGTAAAACCCTCCGCAAGCGGACGCTATAAGCAAAACTCCGATGATGGAGAACACGATGGCAGAGGTTCTGAGTTTCCTTGCCCTCTTCTGCTCCTCGGCGGGTTTGTCGTTTGAGATGTTGGCCACGATAACGGACACGTTGTCCATACCGCCGGCTTCCTTGGCGGCGTCGACGAGCTTCTCGGCCGCGTCCTGCGGATCGGGGGTTTCCTTAAGGATCTGCTCGATGTCGGAATCGTAGATCATACTCGAAAGCCCATCGGAGCACAGCAGGATCTTGTCGCCCTTCTTGAGCTCGAATTCGAAAAGATCCGGCACCATGTCTGGGTCTGAACCCAGGGCCTTGGTGATGATCGAACGAGACGGGTGGTTTCGAGCTTCCTCGGCCGTGATCTGCCCGCTCTCGATCATTGCGGCGATGAGCGAGTGGTCGTGGGTTAGCTGCTCCAGATGGCCGTCTCTTAGCCTGTATGCCCTCGAATCTCCAACTTGGGCCACAGCCATCTGGTTGCCTTCCACGAGGGCCGCGGTCATGGTGGTTCCCATGCCTGGCTTGCCCCTGCCGGTTTCCACGCCGCGCATTACCTCGTGGTTGGCCGCTATGACGGCTTGTCCCAGGAGCTTGGCGTTAACGTATTCCGGTGCATCTTCGGCCATCGTCTCCACGGCGATCTGGCTTGCCACCTCTCCTGCTTCTTGTCCACCGATTCCATCGGCAACAACCAGCAGCGGCAGCTTCACGTATATGGAGTCCTCGTTTTGAGGGCGCACGCAACCTACGTCGGTGCGAAATCCTACTGTTATCGGGTCTTTGGCCTTAGAAGAACTACGGCTCATTCGCGTCCCACCTTTATCTCAACGTCTCCGATCAAGATCTGATCGTTCTTGCGGAGAATGGTTGGCTGCGTTAGCAGCTGCCCGTTGAGAAGCGTTCCATTGGTTGATTGAAGGTCCTCTATGATGAGGTCCTTTCCATTGATGGTGAATCTAGCATGGCGACCGGACACAAACGAATCTCCGATCACGATGTCGGCGCCGGGCGATCTTCCTACGATCACCGGGCCATTCACCTTGATCTTCACGCCGCGGAGCTCCTTTGGCCCCTTCTCGACCTCTATGTACCAGCCGCCCTTCTTCTTGCGTTGGTCTTTCACCAGGTTAATTCCGGTTTTCATGACTGCGAACAAGAATAGATACAGCAGCGCGACGAGCAGTATTCGTGCAATCCAAAGTGCTACGTCTATCAACGGTTATCCTTTCTGGAATAGAAGGACGGTGGTTCCAACTGTGATCTGATCTCCATATCTGAGCGGAGAAGTCGTGATCTTGCGACCATTAACCGAGGTTCCGTTGGTGGAGTTGAGGTCCGTGATGTTCCAATTTCCGAAGTCGTCCCTGCTAATGCGGGCGTGTGTTCTGGATATGCTGGCGTCGGGCAGCACGATGTCGCAGGTAGCTTCCCTGCCAATGAGCATGTTCTCGAATTCGAGTGCGAAGGTAACCCCGCTGCGGGCATCTACCAAAACCGCCGGCTGGAAGCCATAGGTTCCGTGCATTCCGCCTCCAACGGGCTCTTCATATGCATTGGGGCTGGCTTGGTTGGGGCTTCCGTAATCCACCCTGTAGTGCCTGGCGCTTGCAACATCGGAGACGGCGCCGGCAGCAATTCCCGCGGCGCCTGCAGCCCCGGCTGCAGCTCCAGCTCCAGCGTTGCCGGCGGCACCTGCTAAGCCATCCGCTCCCGCAGCGCCTGCCATGGCTGCGCCGGCGGCATTCTGTGCCGGCTGCTCCATTTGCTGCTCGGTATGTACGACGCCGTAATCTCCGTAATCGTTTGCACCGATGTTATCCAGCCCCGAGAAGTCCTTGTTGCCCTGTCCTTCTTGGGCAAGGTTGCCCATCTCCTGCTGAGCCCACTGGCCCTGGCCTGCCATTCCAGCTGCGTTGGCGTTGCCCTGGGGCATCTGGCCTTGTCCCAGAATCTGAGCGTTGGGGTAATCCCTGCGCTGGGTTCCCTTCGGTCGCCCGTTGTTGGGAACCCTCACGCCTTGCGGTCTGGCAATGGGGGCGGGGTTCTTGGAGAAGTTGTCGAGTCCGTAGTACTCGGCTTCCTCTTCCCTTAGCTCCGACACGATGTTCGCCGTCACTACCTCGGCGATTACATCGAACTTGCCGCTCTTGAGGTTCTCGTCTGCAATGAACCTAACGAGCGGGCGGCACTCCAGCCCCAGTCCCGCGTCTTCTGCTGCGCTAACCAGGTAGGTTTCGAGCTCGCCAGCCATCGTGGGGTAGAAGCCGAACAGCCTGCGGTCGTCGTCGCTGTTCACCAGCACGGTGTACAGCGTGGGGGCATACTGAACTCCCTTGCCCACCAGCTTGTTGCGGTGCATCTGCTTTTCGCACTTCTTTGCTATCTGGGTAGGCTCGATTGGCGATTTGAATACAGAACTAGATATCCCGTCGAAGGCGTCGTCCACCTTGCCCTCGAATTTTGAGAAGATACCCATGCCTTAGATCCTCCTCCGAATGCCACGTACGGGTCTGCACTTGAGCGTGTTACGTTTGATCTTCTTCATAGCCGGTCTGCCGCCTTTGGTGTGTAAATCCATATTGCAAGGCAAACCAGAACAAACGGGAGTGCTATGGCCGCCACCGTCTGCGCGGAGAACAGCCCGAAGTATATGCCGCTAACTGCTCCTTGCAGCACTCTCGAAAGAACAATTATAGCCACTGAAACCACTGCTCCAAGTAAAGACAGCACCTTGCTTCCGCGGCTGGCTAGCACCGACATGGCAAGTGCCGAGAGTATCCAGCCAACCACTCCAACCCAAAGGCTGGCATGCTGGTAGATGTTTACCGAGGCAAGGTCGGTGGCGGTGGTGTGGCCCACGAAATACAGCGATGTCTGGTATAGCTCTGTGGAGCCTGTTAGCGGGAATATCACAAGCATCATGGCCACTCCGAACGTGGCGGTTAGAAGGGTTTTCTTCCATGAGAGCATGTACCCGCAGACCATTGGCTGCATGTAGGCGAGACCTAGAAGGCCAAAGCACGGCGCCATCACTCCGCAGTTTGCCTCCACGGGGCCCTGCCTGCCCGCGAACACCCACCATATGGCTGCCAGCAGGAGCATTATCACAGCCTGTGGGATCCAGCCTGCGCTTATCATGCCGATGCCCACCGTGAGCACGGATACCATGGCGCCCACCACGGGCCAGATTCCGCCTATGACTGCTGTTGCCAGCACTATTACCCACATCATCCAAGGGTAGGGGAGGGCGAGCGCCGATGCACCAATATATGCAAGCGATGCGTTGCACACGCATCCCAGCACGTGGTTTGCGATGCTGGCCCCGCGGTCTCCCATCTTGTCCTTGAACTTATGGCGCTCGACCACCATGCGCTGGTCGTATGGGTCTTTCTCAGGGTAGTCTCCATATTCGCGTTGCTCGCGGTTCTTGCCCCCGCGCAACCCGAATAAGCTGCGGGTTCCGTGCCCGTCGTCGCCGTAGAGCTCCGCGTTCTCGGCCGCCATTACCTCTTCGGGGTCGGCGTCGTAGAAGGAGTCATCATCGTCGGAGATTGGGAACTGAGGTTGAGAAGCCCCGTCTCCACTGGCAGATCCACCGTTGCTCCCGTTCTGGACCCCGAGTCCGTCCTGCGAACCAGCCCCGGAGCCCGGTGCGCCTTGTCCGTCCGCATTGGAATCGCTGGAACCCCACATCCATGGAATGCCCGAAGGCTCTTCCATGGCGCGCATGGCTGCCAGCCTGTCCTCGGGGCTGCCCAGCATCACTTCGTCTCCGAAGAGCCCGATGAGCTTTGCCAACCTGCCTCTCCCGAGCTTGGGCTTGCCCAGGTATTGCATCAGGTCCTGCACGAACTTCGCAACCGAGGGATAACGGTCGTTGGGGTTGATGCTCAGGGCCTTGAACAGCACGTCGTCCAGGCCCTCGTCAATCTCGTCTACCACAGACGACGGCAGGCTGATTTCCCCATCTTCGATCATGGCCAGCGATTCCTCGAACGTGTCGGCGATGAAGGGGTCTTCTCCAACCAACAGCTCGTAGATGAGGGCGGCAAAAGCCCACTGGTCTGCCTGTTCGGTTACCTCTGCGCCCGTTATCTGCTCGGGCGGCATGTATCCGATGGTGCCTCCAACCGCGCTGCCGAAACCATATCCGGCCGCTCTGGCCAGCTTGCCAATTCCAAAGTCCGTGACCTTGCTCAATCCCGTGGTGTC
>CADBOM010000061.1 GCA_902796325.1 uncultured Coriobacteriaceae bacterium | reverse complement strand
TATGTCAGGGCCGGCTCCACCGTCAAGTACGCTACCGTCAAGCCCGCTGCGATTAGATCTATGAAACTAACATCGTGCAAGGCGATTCTTTAAGTAGGAAGCTAACTCTTTAAGCAGGAAGCGAATTGTAGCTGAGCATAAGGTTTAACATCGCAGCATCTAAGCGCATCACTCAAGAAGGATGAAGCATTCAAGACGTACACAGCAGCCAAGACGTACACAGCAGCCAAGACGTACACAGCAGCCAAGGCGAGCACAGCATGAACTTAAGCACAACTCAACTCAGAGGATGTGGGCGTACTTTAAGGTGTTCGTATCTGCTATCTCGCCGCTAAATTGCCGTTTGGCTGCTAGTTAGGGCCGAAAATGGGTATCGATTGCCCTCTCGGTGGTTTATGAGATGGCCGCTCATAGCTAATAAAGTAAAATAAGCTTTTGCATACGAAAAGTGCGTAATATACTATTCACTCCAGAAGTTCGTATGCTGGATTTTTATATTATCAACGTTTAAGGAGTATACCTTGGCAGTTAAGATTCGCCTGGCACGTCATGGTGCAAAGAAATATCCGTATTACCGTATCGTGGTTTCCGATAACCGCTCTCCGCGCGATGGTCGCTTTATCGAACAGGTTGGACGCTACAACCCCAACACCAACCCGAAGGTCATCGAGATCAATGCCGAGAAGGTCGATGAGTGGATCAGCAAGGGAGCTCAGCCAACCGATACCGTGGCTAAGCTTATTGAGATTGCAAAGAATGGCGGACCTGTAGCTGTCGATCCTTCTCAGAAGGCTCCTTCCAAGAAGGCTCAGGCAAAGGCAGCCGCAGCTGCTGAGGAGGCTGCAAAGGCAGCTGCCGAGGCTGAGGCAGAAGGCGCTGAAGAATAACTTATGCCCAGGGAAAAAGAATCAACATCTCAGCTAGTTGAAATGCTCGTCAGATCTTTGGTCGACGATCAGGAGAGCGTGAACGTTTCCACGTCGATTGACGATCAGGGCATGGTTGTAGAGGTAACTGTCAATCCGGACGAAACGGGCAAGGTTATTGGACGCCAAGGTAGGATAATCAAAGCTATTCGTACGTTGGCTCGAGCCTCTGCTGACTATTCTGTCGAGGTTGAGGTTCTGGGATAAGTGCAGAAGGCTCCTAAAAAAGCTCACAAGAACAACGCGTATCGCAATGTTGCGCGCGTAGTGGGCAAAATTGGAAAAGCAGGGGAGGTTAAAGTCGAGCCAATCGACAACCTCCCCTTTTTGCTACGTGAAGGCATGGAGGTTTATCTAACGCCTCCCGAGCTTACTGGAATCAGAAGCTCGGTTATCGAGAGCGTTGGTGAATCTGGAGATGCCTTTACCGTGAAGTTCGCAGATTCCAACAGCAGCGAAACTGCATTTTCCCTGGTAGGGCGAACATGCCTTGTGTGCGAAGCCGATCTTGATGAAATTCCAATTGAGGATGACCCTTCGGTGCTGATTGGAATGTCTGTTGAAGACGCAGAGCGAGGTTATCTGGGAGATGTGACGGATCTCATCGTTACTCCGGAGCAGATCACGTTGATTATCAATGCTCGTGATGTTGAGGACGAGCAGGGTAACAAAGCGTCACATGAGAATTCGGAGCCCCCTGAAGAAACGGGCGAAGACGCTTCGTCAGTCGATTCGTATCAATATATGATTCCGTTTGTAGACGAATTCATCGAAGATGTTGATGAAGAAACCATATACGTGTCGATTCCAGACAGCCTGGCCAATCTGAACAGGTAATGGGATCTTCGCTGCGACGAAGCGGTGAAGGAAGAAGCTCGAAGGGTGAAGCTAGACGCGCGAACTCAAAGTGAGAAGCGCGAAGCTCGAAACGGGAGGCGCTAGGCGCGTAGAACAGAGCGCCAGGGTTTCTTCTGGGCAATCAATTTAGCAAGCAGGCAATCTGCAACAGCGGAAATCGAAAAATTCAACCGAGAAAGCATGGGGCAAAAGTGAAGATCGAAACACTGTCGGTATTCCCTGACATGTTTTCCAGCGTGATGGGAACCTCGATCATGAAGAGAGCCCAGGAGAAAGGCCTGCTGGAATTCAAGGCTCATGACCTACGCGATTGGACCCATGATTTTCACAAGACAACTGACGATGCACCCTATGGCGGAGGTCCTGGTCAGCTCATGAAGGTTGAGCCCGTATTCGAGGCAATGGATGACCTTTTGGCCGACGAGCCTGCGACTATCATCTTTCCAACTCCAACTGGGGAGCCATTTACTCAAGAGATAGCCGAAGAGCTTTCACATGAAAACCGACTCCTATTCGTTTGCGGGCACTACGAGGGCTTTGACGAAAGGGTGTACACCTTGGCAGATAGGTGCATATCTCTCGGGGATTTCGTTCTAACGGGCGGGGAACTCGCCGCAATGGTGATCACAGATGCTGTATGCAGGCTTATACCCGGGGTTTTGGGGGATGACCAGTCTGCGCAGGACGAGTCGTTTGCAGATGGTCTGCTTGAGTATCCTCAATACACTCGCCCTGCTACATACAGGGGGATGGAGGTTCCTCCGATCCTTCTTTCGGGAGATCACGCAAAGGTGGACGCGTGGCGCCGTAAAATGGCGATTGAGAAAACCGCTCGCTTGAGGCCGGATATGCTGGACACAGCGAAGCTTTCGGAAGAGGAGAGGGCGTGGGCTCTCTCGATAGTGGAGGAAGTTGCGCGTTCGGAAGAATCGAGCGTAGAGGATCCGATCACGGGAACGCCGGACGCTAGAGCATAGAACGATGGCCAATGGAGCGCTGGCACACTGCTTCTCGAATCTTACTTAGAGCTCAAGTTTGTCGAGCTGGGTTTGTTAGCTCGACAAATTCCAAGTTGAGCAGCCTCATGAAACCACCAAATAACCAGCAAAAACACGCGCATGCAACCAAGCTTAATCGGACATAGCTTGTGTTGGGGTATCATTTCATAGGTTAGACGCAAATTCTCGAGAACTAGGCAGAGGAACGAATACCCAAAGATGTTAAAGACAGCAAGCAAGTTCGTTCGTATGTTAGTCGAGATCATCGTAATCGTTGTGCTTGCGGTGGCTCTTTCCTTTGTGGTTAGAACATTCTTGGTCGAGACCTACGAGGTGCCCTCGGGCTCGATGATCCCAACCATAGATACCGAGGAAAATCTTGCAAACGGAGTTTACGACAGAATACTGTCCGAAAAAATTTCGTATTACTCCGGCACGCCCCAGAAGGGCGACATAGTGACATTCGAAAGCCCCTTGGATAACGGAAACACCATACTGGTTAAACGCGTCATTGCCACTGGGGGCGATACCGTGGATATACGCGGTGGAAACCTGTATATAAACGGCGTGCTCCAGAACGAGGAGTATGTTCACGGTAAGCCGACGAACGCTTTGTATCCAACGATGCCGGGAGTTGAAATAGACTATCCTTACACAGTACCCGAAGGATACATTTGGGTGATGGGGGACAATCGGACAAATTCCGAGGACAGCAGGTATTTTGGACCCGTTAAAACGGACACTGTTACCGGAAGGGTGTTCTTTAGGTACATGCCGTTCGATAGGTTCGGACCGATGTAGTTTACATAGTTTGCGTTAATTTACGCTGTTTTCGTAGTTTGTGTAGCGGATAGGGTTTAGAAAAGATACAGACAAAATTTAGAAATGGTTTCGGATCGGTTTAGATACCACAGTTAGGCTTAGATAAGGGTTTAGGGACAGGAGCAAACCTTGCTAACATTTCAGGACATCATTCTTAGGCTTCAGAATTACTGGGCCGAGCAGGGCTGCATAATCTTGCAGCCATACGACATGGAGGTAGGCGCTGGAACGTTCCACACTGCTACCACCCTGCGTTCGCTTGGACCCGACAACTGGAAGGCAGCCTACGTGCAGCCTTGCCGCCGTCCAACCGACGGCCGTTATGGCGAGAACCCCAACAGGATGCAGCACTACTACCAGTACCAGGTGCTTCTCAAGCCGTCACCAGACAACGTGCAGGAGCTGTATCTCAACTCCCTTCGCGCTATCGGAATTGAGCCCGAGGAGCACGACGTGCGCTTCGTGGAGGACGACTGGGAGTCTCCAACGCTCGGAGCCTGGGGCCTTGGTTGGGAAGTCTGGTGCGACGGTATGGAGGTTACCCAGTTCACCTACTTCCAGCAGGTAGGCGGAATCGAGTGCCGCCCCGTTCCTTCCGAAATCACCTACGGTCTTGAGCGCTTGGCAATGTACATTCAGGGTGTTGACTCCGTGTACGACCTTGTGTGGGTCGAGCACGAGGATGGCACCAGGTTCACCTACGGCGATGTGTTCCTGGAGAACGAGAAGGAATTCTCGGCTTACAACTTCGAGTACGCAGACGTGGACTTGCTGCTGGCCAACTTCAACAATTACGAGGTTGAGTGCGGAAGGCTTCTAGACAAGAAGCTCCCGCTCCCCGCATACGATTGCGTGCTCAAGTGCTCGCATTCGTTTAACCTGCTGGATGCCCGCGGTGCCATCTCCACAACCGAGCGCATGGGCTACATCTTGAGGGTTAGAACCTTGGCTCGTGCATGCTGCATGTCGTATCTCGAGAACGTATGCGGCATAAAGATGGATGACGATGCCTCGGATGCCAACTCCAAGAAAGGTGGCGATGCAAAATGAGCAACACCAAGAACCTTATCGTCGAGATAGGCACTGAGGAAATCCCCTCCGATGCACTTGTTCTGGCTTCCAAGTATCTCGAAGAGCAGATGAAGAAGCAGCTTGACGACTCCAGGCTTGGCCATGGAGAGGTCAAGATTCTCTATACGCCGCGTAGGATCATCATCTCGGTGAAGGATTTGGAGACCGAGTCTTCGCCTCTCACCCAAGAATTCAGAGGTCCGTCGGTGGATCGTGCTTTCGATGTCGATGGCAACCCCACCAAGGCAGCACTTGGATTCTCGAAGTCTAAGGGCATCACGGTAGACCAGCTGGTTAGGAAGACCGAGGGCAACAACGAGTACATCTACGCAGTTGTTAACAAGCCATCGCAGCAGGCCCTTGAGCTTCTGGAGAAGATCGTTCCCAACCTGATTGAGAACATTCCTTGGAAGAAATCGCAGCGTTGGGGCGCATGCGATGCTCACTTCTCGCGTCCGGTTCGCTGGCTCGTTGGACTTCTTGGCGAAGATGTTGTGAAGTTCTCGTTTGCGGGCCTTGAGTCTGGCAGGGTGTCCTACGGTCATCGCTTCCTAGCTCCGCAGCCAATCGAGCTTGCTTGCGCAGACGATCTTCTGCCTGCTCTCGACAAGGCATATGTGGTGAGCGATCCTCAGGTTCGCGCCGACGCCATCATGCAGCAGATCAAGCAGATCGAGGATGAGACGGGCCTTGTTGCCGAGGTGCCCAAGGGAACTTTTGCCGAGGTGCTGAGCCTTGTGGAATATCCAACAGCTCTGGTGGGCCACTTCGATGAGGAATTCCTGCAGGTTCCCTCCGAAATCATCACCGACGCAATGCTCTCGCACCAGCGCTACTTCCCGCTGTACACCAAGGACCATAAGCTCTCCAACGCCTTCATCGTGGTGAGCAATGGCGACCCCAAGTGCTCCGACACCATCATTGCCGGAAACGAGAAGGTCGTCCGCGCCCGCCTGTACGATGCAGCGTTCTTCTATCACGAGGATCTTAAGCACCCTCTGGAGTACTACGTCGACGGACTGAAGGACCAGGTGTTCCAGGAGAAGCTGGGCACCATGAAGGACAAGACCGACCGCATGGTTGAGCTGGCCAAGGCAATCGGTGGCAATGGTAACTTCGATGCTCAAACCGCGGAGCGTGCTGCACGCGCAGCTCTTCTGGCCAAGGCAGACCTTGTGACCAACGCTGTTGTGGAGTTCACCTCGCAGCAGGGAATCATGGGCGGCTATTACGCGCGCGCCTCGAAGGAAGCCGAGCAGGTGGCAGTGGCTGTTGAGCAGCACTATCGCCCGAAGTTCGCAGGCGACGAGCTGCCCGATAACGACGAGGGCAAGATCGTGGCTATCGCTGACAAGCTCGATACCATCGCAGGTCTGTTTGCAATCAACCAGCCCCCAACAGGATCGAAGGATCCGTTTGCCCTGCGTCGTTGCGCAATCGGAATCATCTCGATTTTGGAAGAGGGATTCCCGGTAGACCTTGGCAAGGCAATCGACAAGGCTCTGGACAGCTACACCAACATCGAGTTCGACCATGCAGAGGTTGCCCAGAAGATAAGGGACTTCTTCGCCGGCAGGCTGTTCGTCATGGCCAAGGACCAAGGAGTTGCATCCGAGATTGCAAACGCAGTGCTTGCAACTGGAGTTATCGAGCCCGTCGCAGTGTTTGCCCGCAGCAAGGCTCTTGCAGAGGCTAGGGATGAGAACCCGGATCTTTACGAGGATCTCGAAACAGCATATAAGCGCGCCAACAATCTGCGTGACAAGGAGCTTGGCAAGGACATCGACGAGTCCATCATGGGCGAGGACGAGAAGAATCTTCTCGCTGCCATCGAGAAGGCAAATACCGAGGTGGCGGCAGCACTCAACGCCGGCGACTATCCGGCTGCGCTCCAGGCTCTCGCTGGTCTGCGTGGCCCAATCGACACCTTCTTCGACAACACACTCATCATGGACAAGGATCAGAAGGTGAGGGAGAACCACCTCAAGCTCCTCAACCAGTTCGTGGACACGTTCTCCAACGTTGCGGACTTCGAGAAGCTCGGAGGTTAGTTGCCAGAGTTGACGAGGTCAGAGATGGTAAC